>JBOGJY010000340.1:0-13239 GCA_050745325.1 Terriglobia bacterium | reverse complement strand
GCGAGACCGTGCGCAATGGAGCGGCCAATGCCGCTGGTACCGCCAAAAACCAAAGCGCGTTTTCCTTCCAGGTTTAACTTCGAATAAGCCACTCTCCAGAACCTCCACGTTATTGAGCTTTACATATTATAGAGACACCCAATGCTGTAGCGTCGGTCTGCGACCGCCGGTTTTTCGGCGCTCAGAGAGCGCCGCTACAGAGAAAGTTGTCACTATAATATGTAATCCTCAATAAACTGTCAGAGCGCCACTTTAAGCGTTACAATTTCCCACGGCTTTACCGAGAATTGCAATGACCCATCGGCGGCGGGATGCATCGGCTCTTCATCGTATTCGATGAGGCTCGCTCGCCACGCCTGGCTGATGGGCTTCGCAAAGTGGATCTGCGCCGGCGTTTTGAATCCCTCGGCTTCGTAAAAGCGGAGCACAAGGCGATTGTCATCTTCGCTTCTTTTCAAGGCCGTCAAAACCAGGTTTGCCGGATCCAGACGGAGAAAGCTTTGGCTCATACCCGCCGGTTGTCCGCTTTGGCCGTAGGAATCGCTGAAGGCCCATAAAGGATAATTGAAGTCAAGGGCTTCACGGTAGCGTAGCCTCCAGTCGCCTTTGTGCGGAAGAAGTGACATGCGATAGCGGTGGCTTCCCTTTTGCGTAAACCAGTTGTCCGGATTCCAAGCCAGGCTCTTGCGCGTCGAAAGCAGCACGTGCTGGAGCAAGGGGTAAGGCGCCGGATCGGCGGTTTCATCCCGGAACAAATGAACGGTTGTGTCCGACGCGGAAAGGAGCCCGTGCGCCAGATAGTCTGGCGACGACGCGTCAATCCAATTGATGGCCTCACGATAGGCCAGCGGATGATCCCCGCCGTAAATGTCCGGCCTGAAGGCTGTATCGGGGTCCGGCGGCAGCAACGCGAAATTAAGTTCGTCCTTGCCCATCTCAACTTTCCCGAAGGGAACTTCGTAAGTCATCCGGGCGCCATCAAGATTTACTGGGAACACAACTCGCAGTTCACGCTCTTTTTGGCCGTCCCAATCCAGCACCGCCAGCTCAATTTGAATCTGGTCCAGCTCGTGATACAGGTGGAAGCGTTCGCGCAACGTAAAATGCCCGAAGGAAGCTTCGCGCACCGCGGTCGTTCGGACGGGACCTTCGACAAAAGACTTGAATGGAAATGGATGATTGCTCGTCCTGTCGAAGTTCTCCATAGTCACAATTTCTGGATCTTCCCAGGCGGACCCCGGCGCCGTAAACTGGATCACCTCGGCCCCGTCGAATTTCTCCGTGCGCAGCGTTTCCCACCGCAGCCGCTTGTCATAGAGGCTTTTGATTCCACCGTCTCCAAAGACCACTTTAAAAAACTGGTTCTCCGCAATCCGCCCCGTCAGGGATTTCGCTGGCGAAGGCGAGGGAGCAGGTCCAATGGAATAGGTGCGATATCCCAGGGAGGGCACACTTTCGGCGACGAAGACCACCTGCACCGGCGACCCTTCAGACTCACCTCCGGAAAGTTCAACCGGAGTTTCCTTCCCCGTCTCATCGCGTACGGCGACTCCATCCCATCCAGAAGGCTTTAGGAACTGGTACTGCACAACGCCGGTCCGTTCCCACGTAAGAGGGTTAAAGACCACCAGGGGAGCTTGATTTCCCGCCGCCGGCTTTACACTCTTCACGAGCCTCTGGCCCGCCGTGCTCAGCAAATCGTCCGCAAGCTTGTTGGATTTTTCGTAGGATGCAATGTAAACGCTGTCCGTCACGACGCCACGGTTGCCACCCCAGCCGTGGTCGGGCCAGCAATTGGCGCGCCATGCTTCGGTGAATGTTTGCTGCGGGTAATCGGGAAATCCTTCTTGCAAACTCAGCCCGGCGAAAATCCGCTCCGCGATGAGCAGGCGGTTGTGCGCTTCCCGTCCCGCCAGCAGTCCCTCGCGGTGGCCCGGCTCATCGTAGTATGCCCAACTGAACGGCCAGTCGCCCTTCAGGGTGGTGATATCCAGCGGATGCGCGCTGAACTCATCCAGAAAACCCTCCGGCGTCACAAACACCATTTTCGGGGGATGAATCGGGTCTGCAGGATGGCGCTGATTCCAGTTTCCGGCAAACCGCTTCATCGCCGTGTTTTGTTGCCGCGTGTAGGGTGGGAGCGCGGGCTGCGGAGGAAAGTAATCCGACGTGTAATCGTAGATAAACATATCCGGCAGATGGTGTCGAGCGTAGTAATATTCCCGCTCCGTTGCATAGGGAAGCCAGCCGTGATCGCCCTTGGGATCCAGCAATCTCATCGGATCCGCGTAATGATAGGCATAGGTGAGCACAAAGGATCCATCCGGCGCTTCCCAACGGTAAAACCCATAAGGCATGCGCCCCTGAATGTGATATTTCACTCCAGCCTTGGCAAGAATCTGCGGCATCTGGAGCGTCATCGATGGAGGATCAGTCTTTACATAGAAGTGGGTATCGACGCCGGGGAAGCTTTGCTTCAGCCATCGTCTTCCGAAATAGAACTGCCGTACCAATTTCTCCGGGCCGACGTGCACTTCCTGGCACTGCACGTAACTGGCGCCCCACGTGAACCTTTTGTCGCGCATGTCCTGCGCCATCTGCTGGCGGCGCTCGGGATGCCGCTCCAAAAATTCCATCAGATAAGCGGTGCTTTCCATGGAATAGCGGAACTCCGGATACTCCTCGAGGAGCTTCATGGCCGGAAGGATAATTTCGGCCGAGCGATAGTCCGCGGTCTTCTCCTGCGTGTTAAGCCATCCCAGATCATTGTGGCAGGTGCAGTTCAGCGCAAAGACTCCCCCGTCAAAATAGGAATTGTACGGCGGGACGCGCAACGAGCGGCGGGGGCCAAAAGCCGCGTCGCCTCCCTCAATTGCAAACTCCATGACCTCTTCTTGAAACGGCGCTGGAATCCAAACCTCCTGCCGGGTTACGGCGCGGCCCGTAATGGGCGCCAAGGGAACTTGCGCCGCCGTTGTTCCGTTTTGCGAAACCACCAGCCGCGCGCCCTTAGCTTCTTCACCTGGATTGATGAGATGCAAGGTCGCTCTCTGCACGGGATTCCCGTCATGAACGTCGTACATGGAATAGGCGTCAATCTCAAACGAAGCTTCGTGACGCCGTGAAAATGCCCGGAGCTTGGCGATTCCGGTCTCCCGCGCGCCGGGGCGGCCCCAAACCTGTTCTACTGCGATTCGGATCGAGGCGGTTTTCTGCGGCTCAGGAAAGGTGAG
This sequence comes from Terriglobia bacterium, assembly GCA_050745325.1. Classification (GTDB taxonomy): domain Bacteria; phylum Acidobacteriota; class Terriglobia; order UBA7540; family UBA7540; genus RH2-MAG17b. The sequence goes on along the minus strand of JBOGJY010000340.1, from coordinate 10,006 downwards.
GATTTGAAAGTATTCCGCTTGTTGAAGCTCAGCCGTCAGAGCAGAGCCGCTCGAGAGGGTACATCGGATCCTACGAGGCGCCGCAAACAGGCTGGCGCGGGAATACGTCAGCATGTAGACCGCTTGCCCCAGGATGTGGCGCGGCAGGGTTTGATTGAGCAGCCACAACTCACTGACGAGGTGAACTTCGGGAAAGTCTACTTCCAGCCAGGCGCCGGACGTCTGCCCGTCAGCCTCCCAACCCATGAACAAATTGTCCCCGACTCTGTTGGAGGGCGCATAGCCCCACGGAGGATCCGGGTAATACGAAGAAGCTTTTACGCCCGCACCGAGCTGGGTGGCCACCCAGTTTGGGTTCTCCTGCCGTGGCGCGCTATCCGCAGCAAGCAAGCGCATGGGGCCTCGATCAAGCGCATGACTCGCTGTCCAGCCCAACCCCAGAATTCCTGCATCCCGTATAAACGTCCTGCGGTCCATTAAATGTTCCCTTCACAATTGACATTACGCATCGAAACGCGCGCACAGTCTTCAGCTCTCTTGCCGCCATCCCACAAAGAATGCACGGAAAGAACCCCCTATCCTATACGAAGTTCAGCCTCACAAACTATCGGAACAAGAGATTGTAATCCAACTGCTCCATTACCAGCCATTTACTCCAGATGTTCTGGAGGACCATATTGTCAGCCCAACTGGAGTAGTCTAGACTGTTTCTACGATGCACTACAGGTGGCAACGAGCTTTCACAGTGCTAGGGTTTGCCATCCTGGCCGTTCCGCTATGGAGCCGGAGTTCCCCAAAGCCGCAGACGGAACAGCCTACTCAATCGCTGCCGGCCAGCGCAAGTCAGGAAAACCCATCCGTCCAGAAGCTTTTCGATCAAGCGGCGACTCTTATTAAGGAAAGCCGCTATTCTGAGGCAGCCTCCCTCCTGCGTTCCGCGGTGAAGCTTGCTCCTGATCAAGCGAGCCTTCATCACTATCTCGGCTATGCGCTCTGGAAACTGGACCGGTGGAACGATGCTAAGGCCGAGTTTGAAAGCGCTCACCGCCTTGATCCCAAGAATCCCTACACATGCTACTTTCTAGGGCGTACTGTGGCGTCTCTGGGCCATCTGGATCAATCCGTTGAATATTACGAGGATGTTCTGCGTCTGGGCCCCGCGATCTATGACACTAACCAGCGCCTCGGTCAGGCCTATCTGGACAAAGGCGAATTGCGAAAGGCGCTCGTAAGAATCGAGGCCGCGGTGGAGGAAACGCCCTGGGACGGCTCCCTTTACTACCAATTGGGGCGCATCGATCAAAGGGAGCATCGCCTTGCGCAGGCGCGAGAGGAATTCGCAGCGGCGGCCAGGCTGAAGCATGTGAACCAAACTTCCATCCGCCAACTTCTGGAACTCGCCGAAGCAGTTCGGAACCGCCAAACCGCTCAAGTGGCGGAGTTACGGACAGCGATCATGAAACAGTCCCCTCCGGACCCAGAGATTTTGGATTCGGTGGGTCTTCTGTTAGGCAAAGGCGGGCTTTATGCCGACGCTGTCGAGCCTCTGGAGCAATCCGTAAAACTGGCGCCAGAATCGTTTGAGTCTAATTACAATTTGGGGCTTACCCGGCTTCGGATGGGACAGTATCAAGAGGCGGAAGCTCGATTGCAAAGGGCCTTGGCGCTTCAGCCGAATTCTCCTGAGGTGAATAGCTTGCTCGGCGTGCTTTATGTGGAACAGAACCGGAACCCGGAGGCAATCGAACGGCTCCGAGTGGCAAATCAGGCGTCACCCGGAGACGGGCGCATCGTGGCCCTGCTTGGCGAGCAGTATCTTGTGGGACATTACATCAGCGACGCGATTCCTTGCCTTAACCAGGCGATCAAGCTGCAGCCAGGTAATCAGGGCCTGCGCTATCTGCTCATCGAAGCCTATCAGGAAAAGGATGATTTCCAGGACGCGCTGATCGCCGCTCAGGATGCGGCCCGTTGCTTTCCCAACGCTCCGCGCGCCGTCTATGAAGTGGGTCAGCAGCTTGCCAACCTGGGTTTTTACCAGAAAGCTCAGCCTTACGCGGAGAAGGCGCTCCAGATGGATCCGACGCTGGTGTACGCCTACAATCTGCTGGGGGATATTGAGTCAAGAGGCGGGCAATATGAAGCCGCAGTCAAGACCTTTACCAAAGCCAAAGCGCTCGATCCCAAGGATCTTATGGCGCTGCGGGGCATCGGACAAAACCTGATCCGGCTCGGACGGCTTCCCGAAGCGGTTTCCGAGCTTAATCAGGCGATTGCCGCCGAGCCCCAGGACTCCAATCTCTATTTCAATTTGATGCAAGCATACGTGCGATTAGGCCAGCGCCAGAAGGCTACTCAGGCAGAAGCAGTTTTTCAGAAGCTTCACGCCCGCGAAATCGCCCAGCGCAATGCTCAAGCGCCTCGAAGCTTTAGTTCTTCCACGACGGCTTCCGCGCTGCGGTAAGAGGGCGGCGTTCGAGCTGGTAGCGCAGAGTTTTGCTTTCAAAACTCTGCGGTTTTTATCGAATCCATCGAAAATACCGCAGAGTTTTAACAACAAAACTCTGCGCTACAAAGGCAGGAGGTCAATGTTGAAATTTCAACGCCGGGAATTTCTGCGTGGATTTGCCGCGCTGGGAGCATTCGCCCGCCAGGGTATGTCTAGTCCGTTCGGCCCGTTCGGGCAAGTGGCAAAGCTCCCGGAGCCCGGCGCAGCCCCTCCGCAAGTTACCTTCAGAAATGTTGCGGCTGAGGCGGGCATCACACCGTTAATCATCTGCGGCGGCAAAAACAAGCAGTCCATTTTGGAAGTCAATGGGACCGGGTGCGTCTGGTTCGATTACAACAACGACGGTTACGTTGACCTTTACATCGTCAATGGTTCAACCCTTGAAGCCATGCTGAATCCGTCGTCCAACCGCCCGCGTCCGCGGAATTACCTCTTTCGGAACAATGGCGATGGAACGTTTTCTGATGTCACGATGCAGGCCGGCGTTGAGGGTAAAGGCTGGGGTTGCGGCGCCGTTGCCGCGGATTATAACAACGACGGATTCGTCGACCTCTTTGTTTACAATTTTGGCCCCAACATCCTCTATCGCAATAATGGAGACGGGACGTTTACGGACGTCACATCAAAGGCCGGCATGGCCGGAGACAACATCTGGAGCGGCGGCGCCGCTTTCGGCGATTATGACAATGACGGATTTCTTGATCTCTATGTTTCCGGCTACATTGATCTCGATCTCCGCCAACCGCCCCACCTGCGCTGCACCTTTGAGGGCGTCCCGGTGACGGCCTGCGGGCCGCTGGGCCTCAAAGGGGCGCCGGATACTCTTTACCATAATAACGGCGACGGGACATTCACAGACGTGACGGCCAAAGCCGGAGTCACTGACAGCCAGCTTCGCTACGGATTCAGCGTGGGCTTTGAGGACATCGACGGAGATGGGCGTCCCGATATCCTGGTGATGAACGATTCAGTTCCCAACTATTTCTATCACAATAAAGGCGATGGCACTTTCGAGGAGATTGGCGCGCTCGCCGGGATAGCCTACAACAGCGATGGCCACGTTCAATCGAATATGGGGCTCGCCATCGGTGACATCGATAACGACGGCTGGATGGATCTCTTCATCACCACCTTCGCGGACGACAATTTCGCGCTGTTCCACAATGAAGGCAAAGGCGTGTTTGATGATATTTCGTATCCGTCAGGAGTAGGGGCCCCCACCATTCCCTACCTGGGTTGGTCTACCTTCTTCATGGATTACGATAATGACGGGTGGAAGGATATTTTCTGCGTCGAGGGCCATATCTACACCGAGGCGTTGGGCGGTAAGATGCACGCGCCCTACCGGCAGCATCCGCAACTTTTTCAGAATTTGCGCAACCTCAAGTTTCGTGAGGTAACGGCGGAAGTAGGCTTGGGCAAGCTATTCCTTGCCGGCAGGGGCGGCGCTTGCTGCGACTATGACAACGACGGCGCCTTGGACGCAGCCATCATCTGCATCGACGATCATCCCGTTTTGCTTCACAATGACGGCGGCAACCGCGCAGGTCATTGGCTGCAAGTGAAGACGGTGGGGACGAAGAGCAATCGTGACGGCGTGGGCGCGCTGGTGAAGGTTGCAGCCGGCGATTTGGTTCAAGTCGACCGCGTGCGCACTGGCTGCGCCTTCATGTCATCGTGTGACATGCGCCTTCATTTCGGGTTGGGCGTCCACGAAAACGTTGACTCCGTTGAAGTCCATTGGCCGAGCGGCCATGTCGATAAGCTCGCCCATTTGGCCGCCAATCAAGTGGTGGTGGTTCGTGAGGGCGAAGGTCAAATCCCGTCGCATTACAAGCCGATCCGTAAGAAGAAGTTGTAGCGGCGGCCTCTGGCCGCCGGTCGTTACTATTTAAAAACCGGCAGCCAGAGGCCGCCGCTACAACTTCTTCTTACGGATCGGCTTGTAATGCGAAGGGATTTGACCTTCGCCTTCGCGGACTACCACAACTTGATTGGCGGCTAAATGCGCAAGTTTATCGATGTGGCCGCTGGGCCAATGGATCTCCACGTAATCGGCCTTTTCGCGGGCGCCCAAGCCGAAGTGCAGGCGCATATCGCACGAGGACATAAATGCGCAGCCGGTGCGAACCCGGTCATATTGAACCAGATCACCCGCACCCACCTTCACGAGCGCGCCCACGCCGTCACGATTGCTTTTTACGCCCATGGTTTTCACTTGCAGCCAATTGCCCGCAAGGCTGCCGCCGTCATTGTGAAGCAATACAGGATGATCATCGATGCAGATGATGGCCGCGTCCAAGGCGCCGTCGTTGTCATAGTCGCAGCAGGCGCCGCCCCGCCCCGCGAGGAAAAGATTGCCCAGCCCGCTCTCGGCGCCTACCTCACGGAATGTCCGGTTGTGCAGATTCTGGAAAAGTTGTGGGCGCTGGCGGTAAGGCGCGTGCATTTTGACGCTTAACGCCTCGATGTAAATATGTCCCTCGACACAAAAGATGTCTTTCCAGCCATCGTTGTTAAAATCCATGAAGAAAGTAGACCAGCCGAGATATGGAATCGTAGGCGTAGCGATGCCTGAAGGATATGAGATGTCGTCAAAGACTCCGCGGCCCGTGTTGTGGAACAGCGTGAAGTTGTCGTCTGCAAACGTGGTTATGAAGAGGTCCATCCAGCCGTCATTATCGATATCACCCACGGCAAGTCCCATATTGGATTGAACATGTCCGTCGCCGTTATACGCGATCCCAGCAAGCAAGGCGCTTTCCTCAAACGTCCCGTCGCCATTGTTGTGATAGAGATAGTTGGGAACTGAATCGTTCATCACCACAATGTCAGGCCGTCCATCTCCGTCGAGATCTTCAAAGGCCACGCTAAATCCGTATCGAAGCTGGGAGTTGGTGACGCCCGCTTTCACGGTAACATCGGTGAACGTTCCGTCGCCGTTATTGTGGTAAAGAGTATCTGGCGCCCCCGGGAGGCCCAGGGGACCGCAAGCCGTCACCGGAAATCCTTCAAAGGTACACTTCAGGTGGGGTGGATTCTTGAGGTCAAGATTAATGTACCCGGAGACGTAGAGATCAAGAAATCCGTCATTGTCATAATCCCCAAAGGCGGCGCCGCCGCTCCAGATGTTATCCCCCGCCAATCCAGCTTGAGGCGTGACGTCCGTAAATGTCCCGTTTCCATTGTTGCGATAAAGAATGTTGGGGCCAAAGTTGTAAACAAACAGGTCGACAAATCCATCATTGTTATAATCTGCAGCAACGGCTCCGCAGCCCCATCCTTTGCCTTCGACACCGGCCTCATGGGTCACGTCGGTAAATGTTCCATCCCCATTATTCCGGTAAAGGTAATTCCGAGGTCGCGGGCCGCTGAGAGACGGGTTGAGCATGTACTTTAGGTCTGATCCGTTGACGATGTACAAGTCGACGTAGCCGTCATTATTGTAGTCAAACCAAACGCACCCGGACCCGTTCACTTCCAGGATGGATTGCTTATTCTTGCCGCCGCAGATAATTAACGGCGTGATGCCCGCCTCTGCAGCCACATTCCTGAAGGTGATTTGCGAAGCTAAGGAGGGCGCTGCGCCAGCCGGTCCGGGCTTTGTCCCTTTCCCAGGCGGGCTGGGCATACCGTTGGCAGCGAATGCGCCTAATGCGGTGAGTCCGCGAAGGAATTCCCGGCGTTGAAATTTCAATACTGTCCTCCAGTTGCAGTTGTAGCGGCGGCATCCTCGCCGCCGGTCGTTACTCTTAAAAACCGGCGGCCAGAGGCCGCCGCTACAGCCGCAGTTATCACACAGATTCCCTTACCGGAGCTCAGAAGCCGTGGTGGAAGGGCTGAAACTTCGAGGCGCTCGCGCATTGCGCTGGGCGACTTCGAGGGCGTGAAACTTTTGAAAGGCTGCCTCTGCTTGCGTTGCTTTTTGGCGCTGACCCAGCCGCATGTAGGCTTGTATCAAATTGAAATAAAGATCAGAGTCTTCCGGTTCGGCGGCAATTGCCTGGTTAAGCTCAGACACGGCGTCGTTCAGGCGTCCAAGCCGGATCAGGTTCTCTCCGATGCCGCTAAGGGCCATGCGATCCTTAGGATTGAGCGCCCGGGCTCTCGTGAATGTTTTAATCGCCGCTTCATACTGTCCACTTCTTGATTCGATGTCGCCCAGCAAGTTGTAAGCATCCACCATTGTGGAATCCATTTGAATCGCCTTTTCCGCGTAAAGCCGCGCCTGATGATAATGACCTAGATTGGCAAGCTGATGGCCCACCTCATAAACAGCGCGCGGCGCGTTGGGAAATTGTTGGATTGCGTCATGAGCGGCAGTCAGCGCATCCTGAAAATCATCTTTTTCCTGATAAGCCTCAATGAGCAGGTAACGCAGGGCAGGATCCTCCGGCTGCAGTTTGATCGCCTGGGTAAAGCAGGGGATGGCATCGTTTACGTAGTGTCCTGCGAGATACTGCTCGCCAAGAAGCGCAAGAACACGCTCGTCCCCCGGGGACGCCTGGTTCGCAACCTGAAGCCGCGAGATCGCCTCCGTGTTGCGGTTCTCCTCCACGTCGAGCACGGCGAGCAGGCGATTCGCCTCTGGCGATTGAGGCTGCAACGCCAGCGCCTTCTTCAGGCTTGATTCGGCATCCTGGGTGCGGCCGAGCTTAAACAGCGTCAGTCCGAGGTTATAATTGGACTCGAAGGAGTCCGGGGCCAAGGCTACGGCGCGCTCAAGGGGTTCGACGGCGGCGCTGTAAAGCCCGCCCCGACCAAGCGAGACTCCGACCGAATTGAGGATTTCGGGGTCGGCAGCGGTCTCATTAAGGAAGGTCCCCAATAGTGCTTGGATCTGAGGGGTTTGCCGCTTTTGAACTGCCACATAAAGCTCAAGCAGTCGCTGGATTTCCGCTTGGTTTACATGCTGAAGACGGTTTGCTGCCGCGAATTCCTGTTGCGCCTGCGCAAGATGATGCTCGCTTTGATCAATTCGCCCCAATTGATAGTATAGGGAACCATTCCATGGGGTCTGCTTTAAGGCTGCTTCAATTCTTACCCGTGCCTTCGCCAGTTCCCCTCTATCGAGATAAGCCTGTCCGAGGCGCTGATTGGTATCGTAAATTGCGGGCCCCAAACGCAGGACCGCCTGATAATATTCGATGGATTGGTCTGGATGATTCAAAGACCCTGCGATCCGAGCCAGGAAGTAGCAGGTGTAGGGATTCCTGGGATCCAGGTGATGTGCTTTTTCAAACTCGGCCTCAGCATTATTCCACTGGTCGAGCTTCCAGAGCGCATACCCCAGGTAGTGATGGATGCTGGCTTGATCTGGAGCAAGTTTCACTGCGGTTCGCAGAAGCGAGGCTGCTTCAGAATAGTGGTTTTCTTTGATGAGGGTTGCAGCTTGATTGAAGAGCTCCTGGGCGCGCACGTTTCTCTGATTGGAGCTGGCCTGCTGCGGAATTTCAGAGGTTGCCGTCTTAGCCTTCAGGAGACTCTGGGCCCGGAGCGAAATGGCCAGGATGGCAACCACGATCACAACAAAAGTTTGTTGACCCCTGCCGCACATCGTGAAAATAGTCTAGACTAATCACGTCCGAGTGACAATGTTTCGATTTCATCTGTCGCATAAAGTAAATCTTGATTCACAGGAGCACGGAGCGTGGCGCGATGAGCTTTCGGAATCCCACATTCAGCAAAGCATTCTCTCAGACAGTCCAAGGTCACATTCTTAAATTGCGCGTGAGGACAGCCGCGTGGGGAGCGCGGTGGCGAATTCAGAGGTGGATCACAGCCATCGCCGGGATCGTGGCGGTTCTTCTATGGCCTGTTGCGCCGGCCTTTGGAGGCGCTCAAGGGCCGGCCGCGACGGTGTGGCAGATAGGCGACTTCGATCAATCCTCGCACGAGTTCAACCACCGCGCACCGATTTGGAAGCAGACCTATAATCCGGTCTTTACTGTGGGCAAGAGCACAGTGAAAGACTGGCCTTCCAATCAGCCGGGTTCGGAAAATGAGAACGCAGGCTTGCGTCCACACCCCTATACAATCCTCTTCAATCTTGCTTCTCATCCGAAGGGCACTTACCAGCTCACGATTTCCGTGCTTTTGTATCACCCTCGCATCCCGCGGATCCAAGTCTCCCTCAACGGGCAAAAAGGCCTTTTTTATTTTCATCCGGAATTAAATTACTACCCTGGTGATCCCGCCTTCTGGGCTCCAAACTATGCCATGAGCACGGTCGTTATGACGCTTCCGTTGCGCGATCTGCATACGGGGCAAAACACCCTGGTCCTCACCGCACTCGACAATGCCCAGGACGGTCCGGGCGATTCCGGGCTTGCTTATGACGCACTGCGGCTGACGAATGATCCGGCGCAGAAGCCATCATCCAAGCCCACCATGTCTGCCCGGCCCTCAATTTATTATGTTCAAAATAATGGCGGGCTTGAGGAAATGACCGGTGTTACTGTCACGCTCCCCGCCAAGGTGCGGCAAGGCAGCGTGCGGCTGACGGTGGGAGGGCAGAGTTACACCGCCAAGCTCTCTTCATCTCCGGGCTTTGGCGAGCAGCGGTTTAAGTTTGCAGTTCCGGAGTGGACCGGGGTGGAGCGCGCAATCCTCGCGGTGCGCGTCAACGGGAAGACCTATCACCAGACTGTCTCCCTGCTTGCCAAACGAAGATGGAGCTTATATCTCGTTCCCCACGAGCACCTGGATGTAGGTTTCACGGACTATCGTGGGAAAGTGGCCGAAGTCCACGACCATAATATTGACGGGCTGCTCACGGATCTCGCGGTGCACCCCCAAATGCGCTGGTCGATTGACGGAAGCTGGATTGCGCAACAGTACCTGGCATCCCGTAAGCCGGCAGCGCAGCAGGAGTTCCTTCACCTGGTCCAGGAAGGTAAGATTGGGGTGCCGGCTGAATATGCAAATCTGCTCACCGGCTATGCATCACTCGAAGAGCTCATCCGCTCAGTATTTTATGCTTATGGCCTGCATCGCAAAGCGGACATTCCGTTCGACTATGCAAATATTACGGACGTGCCCAGCTACACCTGGTCTTATCCTTCCATTCTTCACGCGCTGGGCATCCATTACCTCGCGGCGGCCAGCAATAACGACCGCGCGCCCATCTTACTATGGGGAAAGTGGAACACGCTTTCCCCCTTTTGGTGGGCAGGACCGGATGGCAGCAAGGTGCTGATGTCCTATTCCCGGCAATACTCGCAGCTTGCCTTTCTATGCCAATTGCCGCCACAAATGGCCGCGTGCGCGGAGAGTTTGCCGGAGTTTTTACAGTCCTATGAAACGCCTTCCTACAAACCGGATGCGGCGCTGATTTATGGGTCGCAGGTCGAAAACACCGCCATGATTCCGGGCACAACCGCGTTTGTGAAGGAGTGGAACGCGCAGTACGCATACCCCAAGCTCATTCTTTCGACCTTCCCGGATTACTTCAAATACATTGACAGCCGCTTCGGCGCTGACTTACCTACCGTAACC
>JBOGJY010000339.1:0-2379 GCA_050745325.1 Terriglobia bacterium | reverse complement strand
GCGCCTGAACGTTTTGCTGGCGGATGGCGTCGGCCACGTCCGTCGCCGTGATCCCGAGCTGCGCCAGTTTGTCCGGGTTGAGCCACACCCGCATTCCGTAATTGCGCTCGCCGAAAACCACCACACTGCCCACGCCTTTGAGGCGCGCGAGCGCGTCCACAATGTTGATCGTGGCGTAGTTGCTCAAAAAGATCTGGTCGTAAGCCTGGTTGGGTGAAGTTAAAGTGACCAGGTCGACGAAATCTACCGACTGCTTTTTAATGGAGATGCCCTCGCGCGTGACGTCTTCCGGGAGCGACGGCTCGGCGAGCGAAACCCGGTTTTGCACGTCTACCGCGGCAAGGTCGGGATCCCTCGCAAGGTCGAAAGTGACGTTCAACACCATCTGGCCGGTGTTCGAGCTGGTGGACTGCATGTAGACCATGCCTTCGGCGCCGTTCACCTGCTCCTCGATGGGTGTGGCGACGGTTTGCTCCACCACCTGCGCGTTCGCGCCGGGGTAATTTGCCGTCACTTGCACCACGGGCAGGGCAATCTTCGGATACTCTGCAATGGGAAGGCTGAGCATGGCGAGAACGCCCGCCACAAAAATGAGGATCGAAATGACAGCGGCGAAGATGGGACGGTCAATAAAGAAGTTTACGAACATAGATCGCTTTTTATAATGGCTTCAGGTCTGTGGTCAGGTCAGCCGCTCAATCTCCGGCTGGGCCAACCTAAATTTCAGTTATCTGTTTAATAGGCGCTAAAAAGGGCTTGGCGCCTGTCATTCTGAGCGGAGTGAAGAATCTGCTTTTCCGGTTTCATACGGCAAGCAGATGCTTCGCTCTGCTCAGCATGACAAAATCAAATCTTTCAACACCCCATTAAACTCCGCAGTGGAACAAAACAAAAATTAGTTTTGCTGCTCTTCTGGCTTTACCGGCATTCCAGGACGCACTTTCTGCGACCCCTGCACGATCACCCGCTCGCCAGCCTGGAGGCCGCTTTCGATGACCCGCAGATTCCCCACCGTATCCGCCGCGGTGACGGTGCGGAACTCAACCTTGTTGTCATTGCCGACCACCAGCACCGACTGCGCTCCCTGCACTTCCTGTAGCGCCTCAACCGGCACGAGCAGGGCGTTCGCCTTCTCGCTGATCATCATTCGGGCTCTCACGAAAAGCCCCGGCCTTAGAAAGCCCTCGGGATTGGGAAATTCAGCCCTGATGCTGAGCGTTCCCGTCGCCGGGTCAACCTCCGGCGCCAGCATATCGACGTGGCCCTTAAAACGATAGACGGACCCATCCCCAAGGACCAGTTCGATCGGGGGGAATGCCGTAGCGCGCTCCGACTGCAAACGCTTTTCAAGATACATCGCCTCGCTGACGCTGAAATTTACGTACATAGGATTGATGCTGTACAGCGTGTCAAGCAGCGATGTCCCAGCCTGCACCAACGCGCCCACCTTCATCTGCGCTTGGCCAATGCGGCCGGTGAGCGGCGCGGCAATCTTCGTATAGCCCAGATTCAGCTCCGCCTGGGCCAATTGCGCTTTGGCGGCCTCCACATTCGCCTCGTCCTCAGCCGCTTGGGCGACTGCCGTATCAAGCTGTTCCTGGCTGATGGCGTGCTGGCTGACCAGCGGCCGGTAGCGCGCGACGTCCTGCTTTGACTTGACGAGCGCCGCTGCGCTTTGCGCCAAGCTCGCCTTGGCCTTCATTACCGCCGCTTCATATTCCAGGGGATCGATCTGAAACAGCAGTTGCCCCTTTTGAACCGTCGAGCCTTCCACAAAGGATATCTTTTCGAGAAAGCCCTCAACCTGGGACCGTATCTCCACCATGTTGACGGCCGCCGTCTGGCCCACGTATTCCCCGTAGATGGGCACCGTCTTGCGGACGACCGGCGCCACCACCACAGCCGGAGGAGGAAACGCCATGGCTGGCTTTTGGTCTTTGCCGCTGGCTCGTGTGGAACAACCGGGCATCACCAGAAGGCCCCCAAAGCAAACCATCGCCGTCAGGAGCGCCGCCGCTTTGGCGCCTTGGCTCAACGGGGCCCGGCCTTCTGCCGTTCGCAACATACTTTCTCCTTCAGCAAATTAGGATGTAATCCATCCAGTATCGGTTCATCGATGCGCGGCCCGCAAGCGCCGCCTTCAGCGCCGCACGCGCAATTCAAAAATAAGGCGCGAACACGGGCATGGAGATGTGATGTTCCAGGACAAAAAAGGTAACATCGAGACTTAAGCTCCGCCTTCTCCCCTGCTCCATAATACGACGTTCGATCCGGAAGAAATCGACAGTTATTGAGGTTTACATATTATAGTGGCGCCCAATGCTGTAGCGGCGGTCTGCGACCGCCGGTCTTTACTATTAAAAACCGGCGGCCAGAGGC
>JBOGJY010000338.1:0-12579 GCA_050745325.1 Terriglobia bacterium | reverse complement strand
CGGCTTCCGCCCACCCCCTGGTCTACGCCGATACTTTCGGCCTTTCGGCCGCTGTCGAACGGGAATCAGCGGTTCGACCTTCACCCAAAGCTCGTCGGATACTTCCCAAGATTTTATTTGTGGCATCTTGGATCATAATCTTGCCTCAACTCGTATCAGAATTCAATAGTTATTTAAGGATAAACTCTTAGAGGGATGTGGAACGCGAATGCCGAGCGCTTCGCTTCCGTGTACGCGGTTGCGGCTGATTCCGGTTGCCATCATAAGAAGATCAGCCCGACATTCAGGCGACCGCACCAACATCCAAACTAAACGCTGGTCCATCCCAGGCTTGGCACGAAAGACCGTGTATTCGCTAGTCACCACGCATCCGTCTAGCCATTGTGGAACGATAGCAATTGCACCATAGGTCGCACCGATGTGGCTCATGACAATGTCATTTGTTTTCACACGGTATAGCCTCACATACTTGCTATCCGAGGCATAGATTTCTTCACCCTCTTCGCAAAAACCATCGTATCGGACCCGGAGATGCTTAACTAGGTCGTCGCAGTCTCTTGTGACGATCAGATTCTCGTCAGTCTCTTCGTCGAGCGTGACTTCGCTCTGTTCTTCTGTTTCTAGAACTTCATCTATTTCGTCATCAATATCCTGTGCTTCGGCACGACCTTTTGGATAAACTATATCCAGCAATTCGCTTAATGGCGAAACGGAGTATCCTGCCTTTTTCCAGAAAGCAACATGGCGGCCTGGTTTTGGTAAGCAGCTCTTAACATCCATACGGTTTGAAACCGCTTCGGCAGGAACGGTCCATTTCGCCGCCGAAGATTCTCCGTTGAGAAATGCTTCATATGCGTTGCCTACATCGGCAATTTCCTTCTTTGCTGCTGCACGGTTTGCGCTGTCAACCGGAAGGGTCCGCTGTCTGGCCGGGTCGTCGATTCCGACCATCGTGCAGTAGTGCATGAACACTGGAGGCTGCTCTTCGGTCGCGTCCTTTCTCTTTCGCAAACAGACTAGGGAAGTCTTGACGCGTGCTTTTGATCTTTGAAACGCATCGCCCGGAAGAGATACTACCGCAAGAACGATGTAGTTCTCCCGGATAAAATCCCGGACGCGCTTGTACTTTGAGCCGCCTAGAATGCTGTCGTCCATCACTGTCACAATTCGTCCGGTCCCTGGCTTGAGTATCTGACAATACCTTTCAAGGAACATGAGGCTTGACTTCAAACTCTTTTTCGCCTTCCTCTGTCCGCCACGATTGTCAAAGGCGAGTGTGTACCTATCCAGGATTGCCGCTTCTCGTGGATGCTTGCGCTGGTATTCTTTAGCGAAAGGCGGATTTGTAACAACAACGTCCGCGAATCCACCGGGAATTGACAGTAGCGCCCTCAGTTCGGATCGTTCTCGATTCAGTTCCGCCGAATCTGTAGGAACTTCAACAACGTCCGGGTCTAGGGCGTCGGCCTGATAGATTCGGCTTCCCCCGTCTCCATGCAAGTACATATTCATGCGGGCGATACGGGCGAGTATAGGCCCGCGAGCTGAGTCAACACCAAAGATGCAATCATCTGCAATGTGCTTTCGCAGGCTCATCTTTTCGGCCTGACTTAACGTTGAATTGTTATCTACCTTTTCCCACATATCGGCGAGGATGTTAATTAGAAATCCCGCGCTTCCGCAACACGCGTCGATTACGATGTCTTGTTTGGTCTTGGTAACTTTGATGCCTGCCAACTTCACCGCCAACTCGACCACGCTCCGTGGCGTAAAATACTGCCCTAAATCTTTTCCGCGCATGGTCGCATTCAGGAACGTCTCGAACAACCTGCCGTTCAAGTCAGCATCTATCGCGTACAGGTCGGAACATTCCAATCGCTCGACCACACCCTTGATCGTTTCAGGGAGAAGGTTGATATGATCTGTAGCGTCGAAGATTCTCTTCCGATTCCCCTCCTGGATTTCCTTTTCGAGTTTGCCAATCAGGCTTTGAAATTGGAGGGCGTCCAGCGGATTAGGATGATCCGTCTCTCTTTCTTCAATCCACTGTTTAGAAAAACGGACTTCGGCGTGCGGCAAGACAATTTCCTTCGCGTTGGCTAATTCGGGATGCTGAGAATGAACGCGCTTGTCAGACAGTAATTTCAGGAAGATGATCTTCACGAACGCCATGAATGCGTCGGATTGGCTCATGTCATCTTTTCTGTAAATGAACTGGTGACACCACACAAAATTAGCGTTCATTTCTGCGATGGACAGGCGACGAAGCGTATGCGTCGGCCCCTGTGTCGCTGATGTGGACGGATTCGCGAACCTGTCTTCCCGAAGGAGATCGCCGAATTGCTGATACTTGCTGTTACTATCGACGAAATCTGTAAACGCTAATTCTAGCAGGGGTTCTTCCAAGTCCCATTGATAGACACGCGTTGTGACACCGTTCGTCAGGACGTAATACTTAACATGGTTTTCGCTAGTGTTTCGCTGGTTGAGTAAAAGGCAATAGCTTGAGCATTGACCGGTCCACTCGTCAAGGGATTCGCCGGTTTCCTTGGCGTCGAGAACCCACCGGATTTTCTTCCGAACCACCAAGGCGTAATCAGGCTTGTAATTTAGCTTCGTTCGCCCTCGGCTCGTCGCAAGCGTTTCAAGGCTTGTTTTCGGTTTGATCTGTTGATCGCGATAACCCATGTCCGTGAGCAGGCGGGATGCAAAAAACTGTTCCACCGATGCTTCGTTGTCGAGAGCGGACAACTCGCAAAACTTGTTCCGAATCCCTGGCGGTGTGAGCACGAGTTGTTGCAGCTCTGCACGCTTTGATTTGAGCCTTTTCGTTTTCATTTCGACTCCGGCAGGACACCTGCCGCCCGAAGAGCAAGTTGCCTAAGCCACGCGGACAGCTCAAGGCCAACGCGATTAGCGGCTTCGGTAAGGGCTTTTTTGTCCTCTGCTGAAACACGCATCCGCACCACGTCATCTTTCAGGGGCTTAACAGTGGCGGCCCGTCCATCTCGTTTGCTCTTTACCATGAGCCACAAAGTAGCCCTATTGTGGCCACGTGTCAAGCAAAAACATTTTGCTTGACAAAGTGGTATGGTGTGGCTACAATGTGGCCACGGATGGAGGTTATGGAAATGGACGGACGTGAACAACGAGGAATGGAAATTGCTGCGACAACGAAATTGCGTCGAAAGGGTTCTGTGTGGGTCGTACCTTCGCAGGGGGGCAAGGGAGACGCGTACGCCGTCGATCTGGGCGGAGAGACGCCTACGTGCTCTTGCCCCGACCACGAGACCCGGCGTGTGAAGTGCAAGCATATTTACGCAGTCGAGTTCAGCATTCGCCGGGAGACAACTGCCGATGGAACGACCACGGTAACCAAAACCGTGCGGGTGACAGACGCTCAGGACTGGCCTGCGTACAACGCTGCCCAAACTCATGAAAAAGAGCGCGGCGCGGAGATCAGCAATTGCCCCATATCAAGATGGGAAAGTACCTCCGCTTTCGCAGAGCAGATATTGTTGGATGGCTCGACGCATGCAGAATATAATTGTCGCCGCAGAGAAAAGCTGGCGGGCCGGAAGCGGAGGAGTAATGCGAAGACGTTTCCAGGCCGGCGGTGTACGGAAACGTGGCAGGCTCTCTCATGGGAAGGGCGCTACTACGAACCCGTACTAATTGCGGGAAAACTGCAAAAGGTACGGCGGGCGGTGGTCTTAGGATGTTGCTCCGAGATCACTAAAAGCGAGGCGGAAGTTCCAAGCAATGCTTCGCCCGCTCAACGAGGGTCTTCACTCGCCGGCGCAGGCGATGACATTTGCTGACTTCTGCACACGGTGGAAGAAGGAAATCTTGGAGAATTATAGGCCATCCACGCGCGGTTTTTACAAGGACACGCTCGACCGCTGGATCGTCCCGTATTTTGGGGACTGGCCGCTCGGCGACATCAAGACGCCCGAGGTTCAGCGCTTCGTCAACCGATTCCGCGATTACAGCGAGCCGGTGCTGAAGCACCTTCGGGCGACCTTGAGTCGCATTTTTCCACCGCTGTTGAATGGGAGTATCTTACACGCAATCCGGTGAGCGGCTTGAAACTCCCGGCGGGAAGCCCGTGCAACGCGCGCGTGTGCTTTCACCGAAAGAGATCCCCCCTGATTGCCCATCTTGACTGAGGTGGAGTTGGCGTACCGCCGAAGCGCCATCAAACTGCTTGAAGAAGCCGTATTCGGCGTACACAATGAAGTCTTGACGGACGCGAGTCCGTGGTTGAAAGCCCCACCGGTTGCGTTAACTGATAGAATCTAAAAGACGCGCCTGTAGCTCAGCTGGATAGAGCGGCAGACTTCGAATCTGTAGGTCGGGGGTTCGAGTCCCTCCAGGCGCGCCATCCTCAGTTTGGCGTTTGGCTGGCTACCATCGCTCCCGAATGAATCGTCTTACCTAGCCTGCGTGAATATCTGAAAGGGCGCATACCGGATATTCCATGAGCTACATGCCACGTTCAAGGCGCCGGATGAGCGGCTCTGGAAGACCCGCGCGCACCATTTTCTCCTGAGTTTTGGGTAGATCATAAGCAGCGCGATAAAAATCGACTTGGCGGTCAGCCTCGTCGTAAATGGCAAAGCTGGCTCGCCAATTGCCGTCGCGCGGCTGACCCACCGAGCCGGGATTAACAAGGTAGCGCGTTTCTTCCTCAATCCTGACGGACAGGACGCGCCCCTCGCCTGTAAGGGCATCACCTGCAAAGCTCGCGATGATCGGCCGGGCCGCGCCCAGCGGCTCCAAAAAGAACCCGCCTTGATGGTGTGTATGGCCGAAGAAAACGAGTGGAAGCTGCTGCGCTTGTAATACGGGGACAGCATCGGAAGCGTTCATGACATATTCATCTTCGTCTTTTTCAGAACCGTGCACCATTTCAAAGCCCGGCAGCGTTTTTGGGCCCGGCGGAAGCTCACGCAAGAAGGCCGTGTGTTCTTCGGTGAGCACAGAGCGAGTCCAGTAAGTGGCGGCTTTTGCCCACGGGTTAAACTCGTCGGCGCTGGTGATTCCACAGCAAGCCTTGTCGTGGTTTCCTCGGATAACTGCGCCAATCTGCCGTCTTAGGAGTTCAATCACCGCGTTGGGATCCGGGCCGTACCCCACCACGTCGCCAAGACACACCGCGGCGTCGAATCTGCCGGCAGCGGTTCTGAGACACGCCTCGAAGGCTTCGAGACCAGCGTGAAGATCACTGAGAATCAGGTATCGCAATCAAAGACCACCTTGCCTGGACAGCCTCCGGCTAAAAAGCGCCGCGGCCAAGCAGCACTACGGGAATCGTTTTCAATAAAATCTTCCAGTCAAGCATGGGCGACCAATGATCGATATATTCCAGGTCGAGTTCCATCCATCGCTTGAAGTTGAGATGGCTGCGGCCCTCGATGGCCCACAGGCATGTCAGTCCGGGATGCATTCGAAGCCGCCGCCGCTGCCATCCCTCGTATCGCTCCACTTCTTCGGGCAGGGGCGGGCGAGGCCCCACGAAAGACATATCACCTTTCAAGATGTTCAGTAATTGCGGCAGCTCGTCCAGGCTCAGCCGGCGCATCAGGCGGCCAGCGAACGTGCGGCGGGGATCATTTTTCATCTTGAACACCGGGCCGTCCGATTCGTTCAAGGCCGCGAGCTCCTCGCGCTCGAGATCGGCGCCCGCGCGCATGGAACGGAATTTATAAAGGATGAATTTCCTTCCGCCTAAACCGCATCGTGTCTGCCGGTAGAGTACAGGGCCGCGCGAAGTCAGCTTGATCAACGCCGCCAGTATCACGAACAAAGGGGAAAGCGCCACCACCAGAATCGCGGCCATCACAAAATCGGCCAGACGCTTCAAGAGCATGAGATATTCATTTTCTGGAGTTGGGGAAAAAGTCAGGAGCGGAGCGCCGTGCAGGCGGTCGAGCGAGACCCGTGAGATGGCGTGTGGAAAAAAATTGACTGAAAGGCGTGTCTTTACGCCCTCCTGCTCGCAAAGCAGAAAAGTCTCTTCCAGCTTGCTCAGGTCCTCGTTCGCAACCGCGAAAATCACCTCGTCAATCACATGCCGCCGGAGCAAGTCCGGCAATTCACTCACCCCGTAGACCGGATACGCGCGGCGGAGGCCTGACTGCGGAAGCGCGTTCTCCGCCGCCTTGTCGCGGTCCAGCGCAAATCCCGCCAGCCGCATTCCGTGGGATTCGTCGGCCTCAATGGTCTTGGCAATCTCAAGTGTCTCCTGCGTCCAGCCCACCAGGAGAAAGTTTCGAACACCCGCAATCGAAGCGCCCAACCTCGCCCGGTATGCGACCAGGCGAAACGCCATCATGAGCAAGAAGTCGCAAGCGGCATAAAAACCCAGAAGCGCGCGGCTGATAAATTCCACTTTGAAAATGGAAATAAATGCGAAGAGTAGAACCGGGGCGATCAAAGTGACTTTGAGAGGATCGAGCATCGAGCGCCTTAGACCGCGATCCTGAACGCCGCGGTAGGCGCCCGTAGCCCAGCCAGTGCCGAGCCAGAAAACAATTGCGACCGGAATGATCCACAGATAAAAATAAACGGGATACAACGGCCGTAGTTGATGCAGGCGCGCGCGGATGACGTGAGCAATCCAGAAACTAGCGAGAGCTAGCGCCGCGTCCGCGAGCGCGTACACCACTCCCATCATC
The DNA here is from genome assembly GCA_050745325.1 of Terriglobia bacterium. Taxonomy (GTDB): domain Bacteria; phylum Acidobacteriota; class Terriglobia; order UBA7540; family UBA7540; genus RH2-MAG17b. Next base: position 5,899 of record JBOGJY010000338.1, on the reverse strand, counting down.
CGGCTATGGCGTGAGAACATGGCATCAACCTTGGCCAATCCTGACCAATTCTGATAGGACCGGGCGCTCGAAACGGATTTATTGTAGCAGATACGCGGAAGCGGTGTTCGCCACGGGTCCTGCTTCAGACCGCAGAACGGCAGGGCGGGAGCAATAATTCATTTTCCAGAGCAGGTTTTGACTCTTAATTCTAGAGCCAGTTGTTGCGGGTCGTAGGGTGAGCAATAAAATGTCCGGCCATCGACGTCAAATGTGGGAACCCGGCGCTTGCCCTGATTCACCTCAATCACAAACTCAGAGGCCCCAGGGGTATCCTCGATATTGATTTCTTCAAAAGGGATGCCGTGCTCCTTGAGGAAGTATTTGGCTCGCCGGCAATCCGGGCACCACGACGTCGTATACATCTTTACTTTCTGATTCACAGCCGTCTCACATTGCCACCCGCGCCGGAGCTTGGCAGTTTGTTGGAAAACCATTTCGAGGAGCGAAAGGGCAGGGGTTTTAGAGTCTGTGCGACAACTGCCTTTTCTGAGTTGTCACACAGATTCTTTAACCCCGCCCTTCCAAAAACTTTCCACTTACTCGTCAGGCGCGCTTAGCGTGAGCCGCCGCCTCCAGCCGCGCTGCAGAGCGGTTGAGCGCGGTTTGCGCCCCTTCTGACTCCTCCGCCTGGCCTCCTGTTTTTTTCAGCAACTCTTCGGCGCTCTGCTTCGCCTTCCTCGCCCGGTCGAGGTCAATGTCTTCCGCCCTCTCCGCTGTCTGGGTGAGCACAATAACGCGCCCTGGCAGGACCTCTGCGAAGCCCTCACTAACAGCAAGATAGCGGTCAGATCCTTTCTCCCCGAACCACAGCACACCCGCCGCAAGCTCGGAAATCAAAGGCGCGTGTCCCGGCAAAATCCCGAGCCGCCCACTGGCGCCCGGAAGTGAGACCGATGCCGTAGCGGCTGAAACCACCACCCGCTCCGGCGTGACGACTTGCAGATCAATCTGAGTGGGAAGCGTTATATCCATGCCGCCAACGGGCGCCCGCGTCCTGCGCCGCCTTTCACCCTTAGTTTTTCAGCGTCTTGGCCTTTTCGAGAGCATCTTCGATTGAGCCAACGAGATAAAACGCCTGCTCGGGAACGTCGTCATGCTTGCCTTCTACAAGCTCTTTAAAGCTTCGAATGCTGTCTTCCAGCTTGACGTATTTGCCTTCGAGCCCCGTAAATTGCTCCGCCACAAAGAACGGCTGGGAGAGGAACTTTTGAATCTTGCGCGCTCGCGCAACCGTCAGTTTGTCCTCGTCCGAAAGTTCGTCGATGCCGAGGATGGCGATAATATCCTGCAGATCTTTGTACTTTTGCAGGGTGGCTTTCACCTGTTGCGCGACCTTGTAATGCTCCTCTCCAACGATACGGGGATCGAGAATGCGAGATGAGGAGGCCAGCGGGTCAACCGCCGGGTATATGCCGAGTTCGACGATCTGCCGCGAAAGCACGGTGGTGGCGTCGAGATGCGCGAAGGTCGTCGCAGGCGCGGGGTCGGTCAAATCGTCCGCCGGCACATAGACGGCCTGCACGGACGTCACGGACCCTTTTTTGGTCGAGGTAATCCGCTCCTGCAATTCGCCCATTTCGCTCGAAAGGTTGGGTTGGTAGCCTACCGCCGAAGGCATACGGCCAAGAAGCGCCGAGACTTCAGATCCCGCCTGTGTGAAGCGGAAGATATTGTCGATAAAGAGCAGCACATCTTGCCCCTCAACATCGCGGAAGTATTCCGCCACCGTCAAGCCGGTAAGCCCCACTCGAAGCCGCGCGCCGGGGGGTTCCGTCATCTGGCCGTAAATCAGCGCGGCTTTGGATTTCTCTGAATTGCCGGGCGTGATGACCCCCGACTCGGTCATTTCCAGCCACAGATCGTTTCCTTCGCGGGTGCGCTCACCCACCCCGGAAAAGACCGAGACGCCGCCGTGTTTCATGGCGACGTTGTTGATCAGCTCCATGATGATCACGGTTTTGCCCACGCCGGCGCCCCCGAAAAGGCCTGTCTTTCCGCCTTTCAGGTAAGGCTCGATGAGATCCACCACCTTGATACCCGTTTCAAACATTTCCAGGCGGTTGCTTTGCTGGTCAAGGGCGGGAGCGTGGCGGTGAATGGGAGAGCGCATTTCGGTCACGACCGGCCCGAGATTATCTACCGGCTCTCCGATCACGTTGAGGATGCGGCCAAGCGTTGCCTTGCCCACAGGCACCGTGATCGGCTCTCCGAGGTCGATGGCCGTCATGCCGCGCACCATTCCGTCCGTCGGTTCCATGGAAACGCATTTCACGCGCCCTTCGCCCAGGTGCTGCTGCACCTCGGTGATGACGTTAATCGGCGCCGGAGTGTCGTACCCATCGGAAACAACCCTGACCGCGTTAAAAATCGACGGAAGATGTCCTTCCTCAAAGGCCACAACCACGACCGGGCCGGTGATCTCAACCACCTTACCGTTTTTCTGTTCTGCCACAGCATTCCTCAATTCTATCGGGCGATTCCGAACCGCCGCAGCTTCGGCGCTCCGGGAGCGCCGCTTCCGTTTGGTTCAGTTCCTCACAGCGCCGATGCGCCGCTCACAATCTCAATAATCTCCTTGGTGATGGCAGCCTGGCGCACGCGATTCAGGTAAAGCGTCAATGACGCAATCAAATCTTTCGCGTTGCGAGTGGCCGTATCCATCGCTGTCATCTTGGCCGCGTATTCGGCAGCTTGCGACTCAATGAGCGCGCGGTAGACCTCGGCTTCAATATAGCGAGGAAGAAGACGCGCGAAAATCTCAGCCGGGGGCTGCTCATAAATATAGTCCACCAGCGTTTCACCCGGTTTAGGCGGCTCGGTTTTAACCGGCAGAAGCCGCTCCACCACAAGATTCGGAGAAAGCAGCGATTTGAACTCGTTGTAGATCAGATCAACCGCATCCACCGATTCGCTGGCATAAAGCTCCACGATTTGCGCAGCCAGTTGCTGGGCGTTTGCAAACTCTACGCGCCGCTGGAAAAGGCCCGTGTATTCTCCGGTCATTTCCATGCCGCGCCGGCGAAAGAAGTCGCGGCCCTTGCGGCCCGCGGCGATCATCTTTTTTTCGAGTTCCCCGTGTTCGTCAAAATACCTTTGCGCCGCCCGCACAAGGGTTGCGTTGAAAGCGCCGCACAACCCGCGGTCCGCGGTAACCAGCACCAGAAGCGTCCTGCGCACGGGCCTCTCGGCAAGCAGCGGATGGCTGCGATCCTCCGTTCGCGCCGCAAGACTCGAAAGAAACTGACGCATCTGCTTCGAGTAAGGCCGCGCGTTCAACACGCGCTCTTGGGCGCGCCGCAACCGCGCCGCCGCCACCATCTTCATGGCGCGCGTGATCTGCTGCGTATTTTTCACCGACCGGATTCGCCGGCGAAGATCGAGAATACTGGGCACAGTAAAGATTGATTCATTGTGTCATTTGGCCATTAGCGAACACCGCCCGCTCGCGGGACATTCACCGCGACTCGCCAATGATCGGATGAATCAATGCTCCAATGAATCAATATCTCCTCTCGTCACGGCTTCACCAGCGCCGCTTGTTCGGCCTTGAATTTTGCCTTGTACTCATCGAGCGCCTTGCGCATTTCCGCGCGCAGCGCATCATCCAAGGCTTTCTTTTCGGCGATCGCAACAAAAACATTGGAGTAGGTCAAGGAAACGAACTCATAGAGGCCTTTTTCAAAGGGCCGGCAATCTTCCACCGGTAAGTCATCCAGGTATCCATTGGTCCCGGCGAAAATAGCGAGTATCTGCCGTTCGACCGGAAGCGGTTGATATTGATCCTGCTTCAGAATTTCGGTCAGACGGCGGCCGCGATTCAATTGGGCCTGCGTCGCCTTATCGAGATCGCTCCCGAACTGCGAAAATGCCGCGAGCTCGCGGTACTGGGCAAGCTCCAACCGCAAGGTTCCCGCTACCTGCTTCATGGCTTTGATCTGGGCGTTGCCGCCCACGCGCGAGACGGACAAGCCTACGTCGACGGCCGGCCGGATACCGGAATTGAACAGGTCCGCCTGAAGATAAATCTGTCCGTCGGTGATCGAAATCACATTGGTGGGAATATAGGCGGAAATGTCGCCGGCCTGGGTCTCAATAATCGGCAGCGCCGTGAGCGATCCGCCGCCGAGGTCTTTATTCAGTTTGGCGGCGCGCTCGAGCAGGCGGGAGTGGAGGTAAAAGACATCGCCCGGATAGGCTTCGCGGCCAGGAGGCCGCCGCAGCAACAGTGAGATCTCACGGTAAGCCACGGCGTGCTTCGAGAGATCATCATAGATGCAAAGCACATGACGCCCGCGGTCGCGGAAGTATTCGCCCATCGCGCAGCCAGCGTAGGGCGCAAGGTATTGCATGGGCGCGGGTACCGAAGCGCTGGCCGCCACCACGATGCTGTACTTCATGGCGTCAAACTCTTCCAGTGTCGCAACCACCTGGGAGATGGTCGAGCGTTTCTGGCCGATGGCAACGTAGATGCAAATGACGTCGCCGCCCTTCTGATTGATGATGGTATCCAGCGCGACGGCGGTCTTCCCCGTCTGGCGGTCGCCAATAATCAGCTCGCGTTGTCCACGGCCGATGGGGATCATCGCATCGATGGGTTTGATTCCGGTCTGCAGAGGCTCCTTCACAGGACTCCGGTCAATCACCCCGGGCGCGATGCGTTCGATGGTATTAAACTCTGTGGTCGCCACCGGCCCGCGATCATCAAGAGGAACGCCCAGCGGGTCCACCACGCGGCCAATCAGCGCCTCGCCCACCGGAACCGACATGATGCGGCCCGTGCGCTTCACCATGTCGCCTTCCTTGATTTTGGTGTAGTCGCCCAGCAGCACGGCGCTCACCTGGTCTTCTTCAAGGTTAAGCGCCAGCCCCGCAACGTCTTGAGGAAGGCTCAAGAGCTCGCCCGCCATCACGTTGTCCAGGCCATGAATGCGGGCCACTCCGTCACCCAGCGAGATCACCGATCCCACTTCGCTCACCGTGACGGTGCGGTCAAAATTTTCGATCTGGTCACGAATGATGCTCGTGATTTCGTCTGCTTTGATCTGTGGCATATTCGATTCCGTTCTCTCGATTTCCTTCCGGGCCGGCAGTTGTAGCGGCGGCATCCCCGCCGCCGGGGCTTGTTTTCAATCGTTTCGGCGGCGAGACGCCGCCGCACCAGCGCCTTTTCCTTTGGGCGGCAGGCGCCGCTGGCGCTAACGCGCCGTCATGTGTTCCTTGATTTGTTCGAGCGCGCCACGCACCGACCCGTCGTAAATTGTGCTCTTAATCCCGGCCAGGACTCCGGCTACCAAGCTCGCGTCCTCGCCATATTCGATATCCACTTTTTTCCCTGTCACCCGGCTGAAACGCTCGCTCAAAGCGGCCTTTTCGTTCTCCGCAAGTGGCGTGGCAGACTGGATTTTGACTCGCACCACGCCCATCGCATCGTTTGCGAGCGTTTGAAACGCGGCGCGGATTTCTTCCACCAGGTTGATGCGATAGTGCGCGAGCAGGACCCGGAAAAAATTGCCCGTCATCCGGTCTGTCCCCAGCCGCGAGAGGACTGCGTTCAGAACCCCTAACTTCTGTTCCGGCCTGACGGCGGGGCTGTCAAACACTTCGCGCAAGTCCGGGCTTTGGCGGAATATTTCGGCGAAAGCCTCGATCTCCTGCCCTACCTTGGAATAGCCGCCCTCCGGCCCCACCGCTTCGGCGAGCGCGCGAGCGTACCGTTGAGCTACAGCTTGAGGCATGAAAACTTCCCTCTGTTACAACTCCGGGTGGTGTCTCAGTTTCAGGCGCAGGGCCGTCCATTAGAGCCTGTGTGACAACTGCGGTTGTAGCGGCGGCCTCTGGCCGCCGGTCTTTACTATTA
>JBOGJY010000337.1:0-8419 GCA_050745325.1 Terriglobia bacterium | reverse complement strand
TCAAGCGGGGGCATCACAGGCGCAACGGGCGCCCCCACACTGAACTTCTCCGCCTCAGATATCGCGGACGCCTCAACCCCGGCCGGAAGCGCCACGAATAACGCCAAAGCGCTCGTCATCGATGCGCCGCTTAGCTTAACTTTGACCTCCGGCGCGCCTGCTTCCGCCGTGGCGGGGCGGGCTTACGGCACAGGAACCGGATGCACGGGTTCGGGTGGAAACTGCGCGCCGATTACCTACAGCATTTCAAACGGGCTGGGCGGATACACCTCCTCCATTGCAGTTTCCGGCAGCCCCACAGCGATCACCGGGCTCGGCTGCACCCTCTCGGGGTCAACTTACTCATGCCTCGCGAGCACGCTCGGTCCCGCCAATTTGAGCCTTGTGCCGAGCGATACTCTGACTGTCAGCACCAGCGACACTGCGAACCCATCAACTCCCTCCGCGACCGTTAACAATAACTTGGCGAGTCTGACGATTGATCCGGCGATGGCAATCGCCCCCGCTTTGGGCCAGGGAGCACCCGCGACCGCCGTCGTGGGAAGCCCTTACGGTTCCGGGGCAGGCTGCACAGGATCGGGCGGGGCCTGCGCGCCCATCAAATACACCGTGTCAGGCGGGCTGGGTAATTACGGCGCTGCTACGCTGACCGAAAGTTCGCAGGCGCTTACGGGCATCTCCTGCCCCCTATCGGGAAGCACGTATTCGTGTTCAAGTACGTCGCTCGGTCCAACCAGCCTGAGTTCCCCGGTGGCGGCGGACACGCTGAGCATCGCGGCCACTTAGACGGGAAATGCGTCCACTCCCGGCGCAACCACACCGCCCGACGCCACGCTGTCCTTGCCCGTTAATCCACTCCTGGCGCTGGCGATCACTACGCCATCTCCGCTGAGCAACGGAACCGCCGTAACGGGCAGGAGCTACGGCACGGGATCGGCCTGCGGTGCCCTGGGAAGCACGTCTTGTGCGCCGCTCGAATTTACCGCCACAGGCGGAACAATCGAGGGGACCGCGGGCAACTATGTGTACCCTGGAACTATTCCCATACCACTATCTACCGCCGGCTTCACCAGTTGCGCCACCGGCGGCGGCAATGGCGCAAATTACAACTGCACTTCCTCCAACATTTCGGCAACCTCCGCAATCTCCCTTTCGAGCGTCAGCGTGGATGACGCCGCCAATGCCTCGGCGCCCGCGTCTTCTCCGGTTAGCATCGGGAGCACTTCGCTCACCGTCAACGCGAAAATCTCCATACAGCAGACCGCGCTGACCAATGCGCTAGTCGATTTCAACTATCTCAACCCGAACGGCCAGCTGGTTACGGCGTTGAACGGGCTGGGCTCCTACACCTGGGTTCCACCGCTCGGAACCGCCTCGGGCGCGTGCACGGTCCCAACAGGAACCGTGCCAGCAGGACTTACGTTCCCAGGCGCGCCCATCACCGGAACCACCATTGCGTTGACGGGGACCCCCTCGTCGGCAAGCAATCCCGCAAATGGGGATACCGACTTTACGTTTGGCCTCTGCGTCACCGATACGCCAAACCAAACCACCCCGGCCGGATTCGCCCTTCCCAATCCGCCCACGAACTCATTCACGGTGAATGTCCTCAATCGCTACGCCTTTATTGCGGACACGGGCGCGAATGAAGTCCGCGTCATTAAAACCGGAGAAAGCGCAGTTGTGCCCACGACAACTTCCATAACTATCTCCCAGACCAACATGCAGGGGTCGGTGGCCGTCACGCCGAACGGCAATGATGCCTTTGTCCCGCTCACCGGAAGCAATGGATTCGCGGTGATTGATACCATCACTGGGGCCGCCCTGCCAAAGTCTCCTTTTGCGTTTCCTTCCGGCGCAACTTGCACGAGTCCGGTTGGGGTCGCATTCTCTCCCGATAGCAGCAAGGCGTACTTTGCGTGCAGCGGAAATAACGTGGTAGTTGAGATCGATATCAGTCAGATTGCCGGTTCCTCGGGAAAAGTCACTGGCGTCGCCTCAAGTACCGCGACAACCCCGGCGGCGATTGCCATCAGTCCGGATGGAAGTAATGTTTACGTGGTGACATCGACGCCTGCTTTATTGATTTATAATGCGGCAAGTCTTGTAACTGCGCCTGCGTCTACCAGCCTCACATCCGGTTTTTCGCCGGCCGCCGTTCTTGCGACTTCTACTACTGCCTATATCGCAGAGACCAAAGCTAGCGCCCCCGGCCAAGTGGATATCGTTTCCATTTCAGGTGGCACGGGAACCCTGGCTTCGCCCGTTATGTTTGCTGCTTCAACGGTGAGCAGCACAACCTATAACCCTGCGCCGTCTTCCCTCGCCATCACCCCTGATAGCAGTCGCGTTTACGTCGGTTTGCAGGGGACAGACGAGTTTGCTGTCATCGCGACAGCGACCAATACCCAGATCACCAATTCGCCCTTTTTGTTGCCTACGGCCGCTCCAGGCAGTTCGACAACAATCGGGAGCAGCTCTCCCGCCGGAATTGTTATTCCTCCGCTCTTCACTCTACCCGCTACCGGCTACCGCGTCTTCTTTACGTCCGTCAATGGTGGCAACGGCGAAGTGGATATCATCGACGACAAAAACGGAGCGCCGATCGTAGATACGACATCACTCACCAATTTCGGCGCGTCATCCACCCCGCAAGGCATCGCCGCCATCCCCGTACCAACACTCCCATAGTGTAGAAGCCGCGTAGCGCCGCCCTTCAGGGCGGCAAATGTAAGAAAGCCGGTGTGCCGGGCTGAAGAGTCTGTGTGGAAATGCCGTAAAAGGCGCTGTAGCGGCGCCTCGCCGCCGAAACGTTAGAAACAAAACCCGGCGGCGGGGACGCCGCCGCTACAACCATGGTTGTCACACAAGCTCTGAACGTTCGCGGTTCGAAGAACCCGGCGGGTGGCGGAAAAATCGTCCCATATATCCCGTTCGTCTCAAAAATCTCAGAGCGGCGTGCTAGGCTTGGGAGTGCGGCAGCAAAGCAACACAAGGGGCGAGGGACAAGGGACAAGACCACAGGCTGAATAGGGGGCGGGACTTTAGAGTCTGTGTGACAACTTTTCGGGAAGCCGCGTAGCGCCACCCTTCAGGGCGGCAAATGCAAGAAAACGGGTGTGCCGGGCTGAAGCCCGGCCTACAAATGCGGGTTGTCACGCAGACTCTAAAGCCCGGCGCTACAATCAAAGAACGCGGGCCGAATAAGTCAGGGCAATCTCCGAACGCAACACTAACGACATTGCTGAATTGATAGCCTCCGAGTTTCCAACCCGATGCTTTCCGTTTTCTCCCCGGGCGCGCTGCTCCTGGCTCACGGCGCTCGCGGCGGTTTTCTTCGTGCCGCTAGCCTGCATGAGCGGCGGGGCGGCGCCTGGACCTTCCCCGGCGGGGCCTCAACTCACCTACATCAAGATCCTAAAAGGCAGCGTTCCCGAATATGAAAAGATCGTTGTAAACTCTGACGGCTCAGGCAGCTACGAAGGCCGCAATCTTTCGGACGCGTCCAGTTCCCGGCCACTCCGGCTCTCCGTGGGCGTGACGCAAAAGTTCTTTGAACTGGCGGATGAAATGCACGACTTTCAGGACGTCAGCCTGGAAAGCCACAAACGCGTGGCTGACCTTGGACTTAAGACGTTCAGGTATGCAAGCGGCGGCCAAATCTACGAGTGCCAGTTCAACTATTCTACCAATCGTAATGCGAGTGATCTCGAGGGCTTGTTCGAAAGCCTGGGGGCAGTTGAGCGCCATATTTCGGCCCTCGATTATGCGATGAAGTACGATCACCTCGGCCTGCCCCGCGTGCTGACCTTGATTCAGATTGACCTCAATAACAAGACGCTGCTTGACCCGCAATTGATGGCGGGTGACCTTGAGGCCGTCGCGCGTAACCCTAGCTACTTGCATTTGGCTCAAGTCCGGGCGCGGGAAATTCTACAGCAAATCCAGAAATACAACTGAAGCGCCTGTGTGGCGCGAGAGAGTCTGTATGAAAACTGCGGTTGTAGCAGCGGCCTCTGGCCGCCGGTCTTTACTCTTTGAAAGCCGGCGGCCAGAGGCCGCCGCTACAATAATGGGTGTCCTAATATGTATCCCTCAGTAGAAAGCCCCGTCAAAGGTAGCGAATCAATTCATTGACGACGTGCTGAACTCCTTGGTAAGGATCACCCGTTCCCCCGTATTCAACCGAATAGATTCCCCGGAAGCGAAACCGTTTTGCGATTTCAATGCATCCTTTGAAATCGAATGTGGTCTCGTTCCCCCCGCTATCGAACGAAATGCCGCCGGCATGGCACACAGCGGACGCATGAGGAAACAGGAGATCGAGCCCGGCGGCGCGGGCTGCGGCGCTCGGGAATTTATCAAAGCCGGGCAGCGCGCCTAGCCCGCGGCCACCCGCTTCACGAATGATGTCGATGAGGATTCCCGGATCTAAGCCTGTTTCGTTCTCAATCAGCACGCTGATCCGGCGCAGGCGGCCGTATGCGGCGAGCTCACGGTAGGAATCGAGCGTGGGCGAAAGGTCAGCCGGGTTGATCGCGCCCGGATTCGCGCGCACCGAAACGCCGCCGAGAACGCGCGCGACGTCAATCCATTGCTTGACCGCCGCAATCGACGCGCGGCGCGCGGAAGGGTCGCGGTCTGAGAGCCCACCGCCATCGTTGGCGCTTGGAATATCGATATTCACCAGCCGGGAGCGCGCCCGCCCAAGCTGCCGCCGAAGCTGAGCCAGGTACGCGGATTCCCTGGTGGCGAAGTGCGCGGCGGCGAATTCGAGGCGATGGATCTGATAACGGTCCGCGATGATCTCGGGAAAATCAAGCAGCGCAATCATCGGACCAGGCTTGCTGAAGCCCGCAGCGCGGGTGGCAGAAAAATAGTTGCGGAAGCTTGACGAGGAGACTCCGGCGCGCAGAAGTTTAGTGGTGTTGTAATATTGGGGCGCGCCGGGCGCTGGGGCGGCCAACGATTTTCCAAAGCTTGACGGCATGGCAGTGGCGGCAATGCCCGCCAATCCTCCGCAACGCGCCAGAAATTCTCGTCTCTCCATCATTGGATTGCACCCTCCCCTGCCCTCTGTAGAATAAGACGCTATGCGCGGCTCCCAGGCCGGGTGGATCGCCGGCTGCAAGAACCTGAATGCAGCGCGTTTCATCGAAAGCAATATCTTTAATCTCCTGCGAACCATTCGGCAACAAAATTTATATCGGCAGTAATTCTGCGATCGAGGATAGCCTGCGGTTGTAGCGGCGGCTCATGCCGCTCCCTTTGCGGGCGCAGGCCTATGACAAAAATGGACTTTTTCTGCCCCCGTCTGCCAAAAATACGCTGACTTTTTGTAAAACTCTGGCCCATTCATTTTCCCAGCCCTTGCATTCTCTAATCTTTCTGCGGGATAATCATAGGGTTTATGTCACCAAGGATTCGCTGGCGGACAGGCAACACGGCTTTTTGGCTGGCATTGGTCATGGTGGTTGTTCTGCTGTCGGCGGGTTGCAACCCCGCGAGCGTTGCGTTTCGGGAGGGCCGCAAGGCGCAAGAGCAGAAGGACTACGACACTGCCGTTATCCATTTTGATCAAGCCCTCAAATATCAGCCACAAAACACACACTATCTGATCTGGGCCAAGGACGCCCGCGCGAAGGCTGCGGCCGCGCATTATGAACACGGGCGCGAGCTGCTTCAGCAGAACCGTCCGGAGGAAGCGGCCACAGAGTTCCAGAAAGCGGTGAGCATCGATCCCAGCAATGAGGCGGCGGCCCAGGAACTCCGCAACATTCTGCTCGCGACGTCGTCGGCGCAGCAGCAGCGGGAAGGGGCGCTCCGCCGCGCCATGGAACAGGAAGAGCGGCCAGAAACCAGCGGCGAAGTGCAGCTTAAGACGCTTTCGCAGGAACCCATCGCGCATCTTCACCTCTCGGCGGATAGCCGCGATGTTTTTGAGACGTTGGGCAAGCTTGCGGGCGTTAATGTGATTTTTTATTACAGTTTCCGCCCCGAAAACATTTCTCTTGATCTTGCCAACGTAACGATTCTTCAGGCGCTCCAGGCCGCCGCCGACGAGGCGCACGCCTTCTGGGAGCCGGTTGCGTCGAACACGATCCTGGTGGCGCCCGATTCGCCCACCACCCGCCGGGAGCTTGAGCCTAAAGTGCTCAAAACCGTGTATTTGCGGAACCCCTCCACCACCCAGAATAGCTCGGCCATGGTTACTGCGGTGAAGCAATTGATGTTGCAGACAGGCGGTAGCGAGGTCATGCAGGCTTATGAGGACCCGGCGACGAACTCCATCACCCTTTACGACACCCCTGAGAGGGTGGCCAAGGCGGTGCAAATCATCCACAACCTTGACCGGGGTAAAGCCGAGGTATTGATCCAGGTAAGCGTGATTGAAGCGGATAGGGACCGTCTGAGAGACTTGGGCCTTGCGCCTGTCCCACTTTCCGGCGATACGCTGGCGGCGGTTGGGCTTAACCCGGCGCTTGGCGCCGTAACAACTTCAGGTTCAGGCGGCACAACCACGCCGACGACGCCTACACTCGGACTCAACCGGCTTGGCAGGCTCAGCACAGGCGACTTCAGCATTGCATTGCCTGGGGTTATCGCCAACGCGCTGATGAGCGACCAGCGGACCCACATCCTCCAGAACCCGGAGGTACGCGCGACGGCCGGCGAAGAGGCAACGCTCACTATCGGCCAGAGCGTGCCGCTCGCCACCGGTAGTTTTGGCATTCCGACGGCCGGCGCCGGCGGGACGAGCGGTACAGGGTTTGGCTTGCTCGCCAACACCCAGTTCACGTATAAGGACGTCGGCGTGGTGCTTAAGCTCACACCCTACGTCGCCGGCAATGGCGATGTGATCCTTAAATCGGATGTTGAAATCTCGGCGCTCGGCACTCCTACGAATATCGGCGGCATCGAGCAGCCGACGTTTACCAAGCGCACGGTTGAGCATACGATTCGAGTGAGGGAAGGCGAATCCAGTCTGCTGGGTGGCTTGATCCAGACGCAAACGACAAATACCGTTTCCGGCTTGCCCGGCCTCGCCAGCATACCCTTGCTGAAGTATTTGTTCTCGACTACGGATGTCCACACGACAGACCAGGAAGTCATGATCATGCTCACGCCCCATGTGATCCGGCTGCCGGACGCTTTGGAGGCCGAGAATCCACCCGCTCCCGCACTTTCTTCCCCAGCGCCTCCTCCGGCTGTTGTCCAACCTCACGGGGTTCAGAAGTGAAAGAGCAGCTTCGCCAGGCAAAGACATCTGAGCGAGCTTTCACCCTGGTGGAGTTGATCGCGGTCATCGGCATTATGATGATCCTCAGCGCCGCCGCCCTTCCGCTCGAGCGCATTCACGCGCAGCACGTAAAAGAAATTGAGCTGCGCCAGGACTTGCGCGAAATCCGGACGGCGATTGACCGCTATAAGGATTTTGCCGACGAAGGGCTGATTTCGGCCGAGCCGGATACGCTGGGTTATCCGCCGGATCTCGATACATTAGTAAAGGGTGTGCCGGTGAAAGGACAATCCAATCTGAAATACAAGTTCCTGCGTAAGATCCCGGTAGACCCGATGACCGGCCAGACGGACTGGGGACAGAGGTCCATGCAGGACGACCCCAATTCGACTGACTGGGGCGGGCAGAATGTCTTCGATGTCTATTCAAAGAGTCAGGGTACGGGCCTCGACGGGACATTGTATTCGAGTTGGTAAAGAGGTGCCAGTTTGGCCAGTTTGATTAGTTTGGCGGTTGAATTAGGACGGCGGTTAACGGGCGATCTGCGGCGGGCGATCGATAGGCCTGAGCGGCGGACTGCTGAAGCCGGACCACGGGCAGAGCGGAGCGGCTTTACGCTGCTCGAGCTTATGTTCGTGATGGCGATTATCCTCATCCTGGCCTCGTTTGCGCTGCCGACCTACACCACAATGATTCAGCGCGCGCGTGAAGCGGTGCTCCGCGAGGATTTACAAACGATGCGCCAGTTAATCGACGAATACACTGTAGACAAGCAACAACCTCCGCAGGAGTTGCAAGACCTTGTCGATGCAGGATATTTGCGCGGAGGCATTCCTTCCGACCCCATGACGGGATCGAACGAAACCTGGAAAGTGGATGTAGAGCAGGTTCCCACGGCGCCCGACGCGTCATCGACCGGAATCGTGGACGTGCACAGCGGGTCGGACGCAGGTTCGCTGGAGGGAACGCCGTATTCGGGGTGGTAAGTGTTATCGCTTGGCGCCGGACCCCTGGCGAAGCTTTACCGCACGTCAACGAAACCCAAACCACCGGGAAGCGTTTCTAGCGGCGGCCTCTGGCCGCCGCTACAGCCTAAAGAGACGAGTATTAGAATACCGGGGAAAACACGGGTGAGAAGGCGGGAGAGGTTGGGTTCCGCAGGTTGAATCAGGATGAAGA
>JBOGJY010000336.1:0-2762 GCA_050745325.1 Terriglobia bacterium | reverse complement strand
TCCGGGCTTTCTACCAGCATCTGTTGGCCCAAGGCAAATTTAAAATGCAAGCCCTGGTCGCGGTCATGCGCAAGCTTCTGCACGCCATCTTCGGTATGTTTAAACATCATCAGCTCTACGACGGTTCCAAGGTCTTTCGTCTCCCGGCCCAGGCCGATTCACACTAGACCTCAGGCGCAGCAGCATGAATATAAAAATCTCTTGAAATTCAAGAGAGAATCTACAAAGCGCCTGATCTCTCTGGTTAATCAGCCGGGCCTTCGCCGCGAGGGATGGACTTAAGGACCACTTGCTGCTTGATGACTTTTTGTTCTCCCGTCACCGAGTTAAGGGTGATCGTCTGGAGCTCGCCGCTAATCTCGAGATAGTCTGGATCGCCAGGCTTCTTGCCCGCGCCGCGCTCAACCGTTCCCTCAAAGCGGTAATACTTCTCGTGAATCGTGCGGGTTTTAAACTCCACGTGATCTCCCTTCCGGGAGCCAATCGTGATCTGGTAGCTCAACACATCATCCGATTCGCTGTCGCCCTCGAACACGTCAATGTACCCCTTCAGCAGGCCCTCTTCCTGAAGGATAGAGAGCGTATCTTCCGGGCCGAGGAAACGATAGCGCCCCGTCATGCGGGGAACGTTTGTGGCCGCCGGCTGGGCCGGCTGGACTTGTGGGCCGCCTGAAGCAATCCCAGGAACCGCAGCCAAAACGATCAGGCACAACAAAAACGGCGCCAGGATTTTGAGCGTTTTCACCATTTGCTTTCCTGTTGTTCCTCCGCCGCTCGTACCGGCAGCGAACCTAATTATAGCCCGCTTCGGAAGCTATAGCGCAGGTCCGTCCTGTGACCCTGCGGCCGTTTCGCGCCTGGCGGGCAAAGGCCTTCCGTCTCGGTTACAGGCGCCGGCGGTTGCGCTCACACGCTGTATTTCTTTACGTAGTGGCGGAACGAGCGATAAGAAATGCGCAGTAGCTCGGCGGCTCGAGTGCCCACTCCATTCGCCTTTCGCAGCGCCTCAAGCAAATACTCCTTTTCCATCGCGGCGATCGAGCCTTCGAAGTCGACTCCCTCATCGGGGAATATGAGGGACTGATGGGGCTGAGCTTCGGCTCGCCGCACGGATTCCGGGAGATGCTCCGCCCGCAGCAGCCGGTCTTCCGCCGATGCGAAGGCGACCGCCCGCTCGAGTGCATTTTCGAGCTCCCTCACGTTCCCCGGCCAGGAGTAGCCTTTTAGACGTTCTAACGCGGCGGGTTCGATGCCGTTGAGCGGCTTTGCCATTTGTTGCGCAAATTTTTCCAGGAAGCGCCGGGCCAGCAGCTCGATATCTTCGGGACGCTCCCGGAGCGGCGGCACATGGACCGGAATCACGCTCACGCGGTAGTAAAAGTCCTCACGAAATTCGCCCGCTTCAACCATGGCTTTAAGGTCGCGGTTCGTCAGGGCGATCAAGCGAACGTCGACGGGGGTGTCGGCTACTCCCCCCAAACGTCTCACTTTCCGCTCCTGGAGCACGCGCAGCAACTTCACTTGCATGGAAAGGCTCATCTCGCCGATTTCATCCAGCAGCAGCGTTCCGCCATCCGCGGATTCGATAATTCCCTTCTTGTTGGCGTCGGCGCCGGTGAACGCGCCTTTCATATAGCCGAAAAGCTCACTTTCAAGTAAAGTCTCAGGAAATGCTCCGCAATTAATGGAAACAAAAGGCTTATCTCTTCTCAGACTCGACTCATGAAGGGCCCTCGCCACCAGCTCCTTGCCCGTGCCGCTTTCTCCGGTGACAAGGACCGTGCTATTGGTCGGCCCTACGTTGCGGATGGTTTCGAGCAGCTTTTGCATCCAGCGCCCGTGGCCCACAATGTTGTCCTGGGCAAAGGCGCGTAGCAACTCGCGCCGGAGGCTGCGGTTCTCTTCTTTCACCGCAATTTCTTCGAGCGCCCGGTCGACTACCAGCTTCAACTCTTCGATCAGCCGGTCGGTTTTTATCACGTAGCGGCAGGCGCCCAGATTCAGCGCATCGATCGCAGTGGAGACGGTGGGCACTGCGGTGATGAGGACGAACAGCGCAGAGTTGCGCGTGGAGCGGGCGTGTTCGAGCAGCTCGATGCCCGTCACCTCCGGCATACGGATATCGGAGATAATGACGTCGTAAATGCGGGTTTCAATCTTCTGCTTGGCGGTCTCGCCGCGCGTGGCGGTCTCCACGTCGTGCCCCTCGCGCCGGAAGGCGATCTCGAGAAGCTGGCAAAGCGACTCTTCATCGTCCACTATAAGTAATCGCGCCATCGTATAGCACCTAAATGGAGTTGTGACAATACCTTTTCTGAGTTGTAGCGGCGCTCGGAGCCTGGACGGTAGGGGAGCGCCTAATCACTTGAAAAATAAAGACTGCCGGCCAGAGGCCGCCGCTACAACCGCAGGCGCCACACAAACTCTGTACCCCTTCTATCGCGCCGCACTGTCTTTAACGTCAGCAAGCCAGCCGGTACCATGTTAGGGCCTTCTGCTTGTGGGTTTGTGGCGCCCGATGACGGCCCGCAGCCAATCACGGCAAAAACGGTTGACCGTGGCTCCCCTGAATTTGCCCTGTCAAGATTAGAAACGTTGATTCTAAAGGGTCGCTAGCTTCGTCGGGGGGCGGAGTTTCAACTCCGCCAATAGGCCCCTCATCCGGCTCGCGGAGTTTACCCTGAGCGGAGCCGAAGGGCTCGCCACCCTCTCACCTTCGGGGCGAGGGAGCAAATTAATTAGACAACAACCCTCTCCCCGCT
>JBOGJY010000335.1:0-6454 GCA_050745325.1 Terriglobia bacterium | reverse complement strand
ACTTCGACTATGAGGTTTATCCGAACGCGCCCGATCATCCGCTGAAGGGCAGTGAAATCCTCAAGGAGAAAGGGTATTCGGAGGAAGTCCGGCGGGCCATCCTGGGCCACGCGACTTACTCGGGTGTGCCAAGGGACACGCGGCTTGCTCAGGCGCTTTTCGCTTGCGATGAGCTCGCGGGGTTCATCACCGCTTGTGCGCTGGTGCGGCCGGATAAGATACAGGGACTCGAACCGAAGTCCGTGATCAAACGAATGAAGGACAAAGCCTTCGCGCGCTCGGTCAACCGCGAGGATATCCGCCAAGGCGCCGAGGAACTTGGAGTTCCGCTCGAAGAGCACGTCGCTTTCTGCATTGCCGCAATACGCGGCGTTGCGGAGCCACTCGGCCTTATTCCCGGTCAGGCGGCCGCCGCACAATCTTGAATCGATCCGCCATAATCAAGCCGTCGTCTTCGGGGTGTTTAATTCCCACCCTTGTAGCCGATCTCAACTTCCCAATATGAGAGAAAAATGCCGCGACCTAAACCGATTTTGTTAGTGATCCTCGACGGATGGGGATATCGCGCCGAGCGCGAAGCCAATTCTATCGCATTGGCACGCACTCCTAATTATTCCCGCCTGCTGGCTGAATATCCGTCCACGCTGGTAGCAACTTCGGGTGAGCGCGTTGGTCTGCCGGATGGGCTGATGGGGAATTCCGAAGTTGGTCATCTCAATATCGGAGCGGGGCGGGTGGTGTATCAGGACCTTTCCCGCATCAATGCCAGCATCCGGCGCGGTGAGTTCTTCAAGAAGCCCGAACTTACGGAGCTTATGCGGCACGCGCGCACAACCTGTCTGCACCTGCTGGGCCTGCTCAGCGATGGCGGTGTCCACTCGCACCAAGAGCACCTTTACGCGTTGCTCCGCATGGCGAAGGAATGGGGCGTTCAGAAGGTTTTTGTGCACGCTTTCACGGACGGCCGGGACACGGCGCCGCACGGCGGCGCCGAATACGTTGCCGCGTTGCAGCAGAAAATGCGCGAATACGGAACCGGCAAGATCGCTACTCTTACCGGCCGCTATTACGCTATGGACCGTGACAACCGCTGGGAACGCATTCAAAAGGGCTATGACGCGATGGTGAACGGTGAAGGACATCCGGCGAAAGACGCCGTCGACGCCATCAAGTCGTTTTACAACCAGGGAATTACCGATGAATTCCTCGAGCCCATTGTCCTCTCTCAGGAAAATGGCCAGCCGGTCGCCAATATCTGCCCTGGCGACGCAGTAATGTTTTTCAACTATCGCGCCGACCGCGCGCGCCAGACCACGCGCGCCTTAACGCAGCCGGACCTCGACACCTTCGAGCGCCGCAATTTCCCCGCAAGACTCCACTACCTTTGCATGACGCGATATGACCGCACCTTCACGCTGCCCTTCGTCTTTGCGCCGCAGGAGCTGACGCATATTCTCGCCGAGTTGCTGGGTGAGATGAACCTGCGCAACCTGCGCGTGGCCGAGACAGAAAAGTATGCGCACGTCACCTATTTCTTCAACGGCGGCGTCGAGAAAGCTTATCCGGGTGAGGACCGCATTCTGGTGCCCTCGCAAAAAGTAGCCACTTACGATCTGAAGCCAGAAATGAGCGCGGCCGGCATCAAGGAAACTGTGGTAAAAGCCGTAAATCAAGGTGATTTTGATCTCTACATCATTAATTTCGCCAACGCCGACATGGTCGGACACACTGGGAAACTTGAGGCGGCCGTCAAAGCGGTGGAAACTGTCGATGCGTGCATCGGGGAAATCTATCAGGCGGTACGCGCCAAAAACGGCGTGATGTTCATCACGGCGGACCACGGCAACGCCGAACTGATGATGGACCCGCTGACCGGCAGCCCGCATACTGCGCACACCACCAACCCTGTGCCGTTCATCCTGATCTCCGAAGAGAGTACGTCGGTTAATTTGCGGCAAGGCGGCGCACTGGCAGATGTGGCCCCCACGCTGCTGGGCGTGATGGGCGCACAGCAACCTAAAGAAATGGATGGCCGCGATCTGCGCGCGCCGCATACGTAGTTTTAATGTCTTCGCCTGGCGCCAAGCGCCCTTGCGGCGCACATCTTGCTGCTGCTTAGTAGTTCTAGCGCGGGGCTCGCTTTTAAACCTCCGGTTTGTCATGGCCGCAAAAAGCCGCAGGGTTAAACTACGAACCCTGCGCTACAAAAACAGCTAGAGGAACTGTGACACTCGAATTCACCGCAAGCGCGAGAAAGAAACCCAGCCGCCAAAAGAAGAGGATCAAGCTTGCAGGACCTATTGGACTTGTTAGTCCTTGTGGGCTAGCCAGCCTGATCAGCTTGCTGTGCCTCATGTTTGCCGTCTCGCAGCCGCAACGGACAATCGCGGCTCAGCAGAAGCCTGGCGCCCGCCACGTGCTCGTGATCTCGGTGGATGGCATGAGGCCGGACTCCTACCTGCGTCCTCCGGCTGGGGCGCAACTTCCCAACCTGCTGCGCATGAAGAGCGAGGGTAGCTTTGCGGAGGCTGTGGAAGGAGTTTACCCCACCCTCACATACCCATCCCATACGACCATCGTGACCGGGCGTCTGCCCGCGCAGCACGGAATCTACACCAACCTTTCTTCGCGCGTCGCGGGCAAGAACGCGGGAGACTGGTTCTGGTTTGCGAAATCCATCCGCTGCACAACGCTCTGGGATGAGGCGCGCGCGCACTCGATGACCAGCGCTTCTGTTGCGTGGCCCGTCACCGCCGGAGCTAGCATCGACTGGGATGTGCCGGAGATCTGGAACCCGGCGGAAGGCCAGGTGGCCGACCCTCTCTACGTGGCGAAATTCATGAATCCGGTTTTTGGATTGCAGATGCTTGGCGCGCTTGGGCCGCCCCAGCCCGGCATGGATAGCGACGTCCTCAGAACTCGCATCGCGGAGTACATCATCAAGGAACACCAACCTGGCCTCATGCTGGTTCATCTGGTTGACCTCGACGAGACTCAGCACCATTCCGGCCCGCGCAGCGCCGCCGCGGCTGCTACCCTGACGCGCATCGACAGGCACATTGGTGAGATTCTTGCCGCCGTCAAGCAGACGGGCCTTGCGGTCAACACGGACATATTTATTGTTTCCGACCACGGTTTTATGCCAATTCATCGCCTGATTCATCCCAATGTTCTTCTCGTAAAAGCGGGTCTGCTTACCGCTGACGCGCAGGGCAACATCACCGGCGGGAAGATCGACACGGTGTCGAACGGCGGATCGTTTTTCATCTACTGGCCAAAGTCCGAGGGCCTGCGCGCCGACGTTAGCCGCGCGCTCGAGCCGCTTTTTAACCACGATCTAGTGTGGGCGGCGCTGAACAAGGGCGCCTTGAAAGATTTGGGAGCTGACCCTGGCGCCGAGTTAGCCCTGGATGCGCCAAGCGGAGCCATGTTTGATAGCGCCGGAAGCGGCGACTTGGTTACTCCGGCCGCTGGCGGCGATCACGGATACTTGCCTTTTCGTGAGGGGCTGGCAGCGTCGTTCATCGCCTGGGGCCCGGATGTGAAGTCCGGAGTGGACCTCCATCGCATTCGCATGATCCAGGTCGGACCGACCATCCTCAAGGCAATGGGAATTACCGATCCTAAATTCGGCGCGGCGCCGCCTCTCGATGATATTTGGAAGTAGCGAAGGCGTCACGCTCGATGTCCTGTACGGCGCGGTAAAAGCCAATGCCTCTCGCAAAGACGCCAAGGCGCAGAGAAAGCGCCAAGAGGAACAGTTACAATCCGTTGCGAGCCTTGTCGGCCCGGTTTTCACTTCACTTCTTGTTGTCTGCCAACAATTCCCGGATTAACTCTGCGGCGTCATTTCTGTTCAGACCGTGCGGCTGGTAAAGGTCTTCGCAATCGATGTCCGGAAACCCCAGGCGCGTGAGGCGCGCCGGGAGCTCGGCCGCGAGAATGGCCGGTTGGCCAGAGGGGAACTTAGCTAGCGCGTTGAAGATCGCCTGATGGTCCGGCTCCCGCCAGCGATATTGCGTCAGGCTTTGCTTTACCGAATCGTCCAGCGGGCCGTCTGAAAACCCCTGGCAAAGCGCAGCCAAAACCTGACGTTCTATTCGCGTGATGCGGCTATCAGAGGTCACAGGGTATAAAGTATCCGATAATTGAACGTAGAATGCAGCCTGGATTATTCGTCCAGGGCGCTTGCCGTCATATCGGAATTCGTCGTTGACATTAGGGGCAACGATTTTATAATCGCATCATGAGGGTTCTTGCGCTGCCAACGGATAAAGCGTGAATAACACCAACAATCAGACTTCTCCTTTCCAGCAGCCTGTAATCCTGACTATCGCCGGGTTTGATCCTTCCTGCGGAGCTGGCATTGCCGCCGATCTGAAGACGTTTTCCGCTCACAACTGTTATGGCGTAGCCGCGATCACCGCGCTAACCGTGCAAAATACGCAAGGAGTGGAGGCCGTTTACCCGGTGAATGCCGATTGCTTGCGCGAGAGTATTCAGGCGCTGCTCGATGATGGCCGGGTCTCGGCCATCAAGGTAGGTATGATCGGCGATCGCGCGAACGCGGAAGTGGTGCGAGATATCCTTTCGAAAACTGGATTTCTGCCCAGCGTCCTCGACCCGGTTCTGCGTTCGGCCAGCGGCCGCAGCCTGCTCGACGAGGGCGGGCTGAAAGTCTTGCGTGAGGAACTGCTGAAGTTCCCGAGCGCGCTGACGCCGAACACGGAAGAAGCGGCTGCGCTCACGGGATTGCATGTGGAAAACGTGGAGGAAATGAAGATCGCGGCTAAGAAGCTGGTGGAGATGGGCGCGCGAGCCGTAGTGATAACGGGCGGACGTCTCGAAAAGGCGACCGACGTCTTTTATGACGGTTCCTCATTTGAGACTTTCATCACGGACCGCGTCAAGCCCGACAATACACACGGAACCGGCTGCACGTTTTCCTCGGCGCTTGTCTCGAACCTCGTTCTGGGACGCCAGTTGCGCGATGCCATTGTTCTGGCCAAGGTCTTTGTGTCAGAAGCCATTCGCAAGGCATTTCCAACCGGGCCGGGCCGTGTGCCCTTGCACCACCTCTACCGGATGCAGCAAGCGCCCCGCATCGCGGATCATTCCGCCGCGCTCGCCGAGCCTGAGATTGTTCACTGAAGCGAGCATCTTCACCCAATCCCCAACTCGTCTGATTTCTCGAGCGGCGTGCCGCAGCGGCGGCAAATGACCGCCGCGCAGTCGCCACAGACCAGAGGGTCATCCACAGGCTCGCGGCAGGCGGGGCAATAGAGCGTTGGAGTCTCTTCTTCGGCCATGGCAATTCCTCTCAGTGGGTTTGGAAAATAGTTTCCCGGATAAAGGCGCGGATCACCTGCTGGTACTCCTCCAGCTTGCCGGTGAAATAGTGGTCGGCGCCCTCAATCCATTCAAGGCGCTTGGGCGGAGCAAAGCGGGCCACCAACTCTTCCACCTGAGCGCGCGGCCCATACTCGTCCTCAGAGCCTTCGACAAACAACTTCGGTTTTCCCGAGACCGCGAGAAAAGAATAGTCGTAGGACTTCACCGGAAGCCCCATCCCCACTAAGGCGAAAACCCGCTGGTCCGCCGCGCCCACGCGCAAAGCGACGGCCGAGCCAAACGAAAAGCCCATCATGATCACCGGGGCGCCGGGGTAACGCGAAGCGAGAAAGCCCAAGGCCGCGCGCGCATCATCCTGTTCTCCCTCACCCCTATCGAATTCGCCCTGGCTCTTGCCCACGCCGCGAAAGTTAAAACGGAGTGATGGGATGCCTTCGAGCGCCGATGCTTTGGCGGCGCGAAACACCGCTTTCGTGTGCATGGTTCCACCAAAGAGTGGATGCGGGTGGCAGACCACAGCGCAATATCGCGGCGTAGTTTCTTGATCGTATTCGATCAGCGCCTCAAGCAAGCCGGCGGGGCCCGGGATAAAAAGCGGTTCGATTCTCGTCGAAGCCTCCTGCTGTCTCAAAACTCTTATTCTATTCCCTCTCTCTCGCCTTCCCACAAACGGTCGTCTGGCGCCAATCTGGCGTTGGCCATCTGCCATAATAAGAGATGCGCCAGATAAAATTAAAACGGTACGAATAGTGTAGAATGCGAACTCAAGAGCTGTGAAGGAATTTTCCGGCGGCTTGCGGATTCCAGGTCTGGTGAAATCTCGAAGCCGGGAGGTAGTGGGTCAGTTTGATTTTTGTAGCGGCGGCCCCATTCTGGCTTTGACCGTCGACCCTTATTTTCTAGCAGGTTGCTGAAAAACCCTGCGTTAACGGTGTAGCGGCGACTTTACGTCGCCACAAGTCGGATAATCTCAACGCAGGTTGGCGGGATAAACCCGCCGCTACAGCAAATCCCTTGTCTTGGAAATAAACCGTCTCGTTTGTCTCATTCGTCTCCAAAGGATCAGCGCCGGGGGGTAGAATAGAAAGACAGGGGCAAGAGT
>JBOGJY010000334.1:0-4171 GCA_050745325.1 Terriglobia bacterium | reverse complement strand
GCTCAAGATGTATACGCTGGCGTACCGCAACCTCGGAATATTTTACGAGAACGTCGTCAACCGCTTTTTGCGCGACGTGGTGGCGGCGGCCAACCCGGTCTCGGCCACGGTCATCGGAGAGTTCACCACGCGCGGCGGATTGCACTCGAAAATTACCGCAACCTGGACGGCAAGAAAAGGGCGGCGGGCATGACAGCGCCGGGCAAGAAACGCGCGGTGGTTCTTTTCAGCGGCGGCCTTGATTCCACCACGGTCCTGGCGCACGCTCTGCGCGAGGGTTTTGACGCTTATGCGCTGTCGTTCCGCTACGGACAGCGGCACGAATGGGAATTGCAGGCGGCGAAACGCATTGCGCGGGCGATGGGAGTTGCGGCGCACCGGATCGCTGAAATCGACCTGAGAATTTTTGGCGGCTCGGCGCTGACCGCCGATATTCCTGTGCCCAAGGGCCGCGATCCGGGGGCCATGTCGGCGGGAATCCCGGTCACTTACGTCCCGGCGCGCAACACGATTTTTCTTTCCTTCGCGCTGGCCTGGGCGGAAACGCTGGGCGCGAGCGACATCTTCCTGGGCGTGAACGCGCTCGATTATAGCGGCTATCCCGACTGCCGGCCCGAATATATCGAGGCTTTTGAGCGCCTGGCGGACCTTGCCACCAAGGCTGGCGTCGAGGGCAGGCAGAAACTCACGATTCACACTCCGCTCATTCATCTCACCAAGGCTAAAATCATACAGATGGGCCTCTCTCTGGGAGTTGACTTTGCCGAAACCAGTAGCTGCTACGATCCCTCTTCCGAGGGCCTCGCCTGCGGTGAGTGCGACGCCTGCCTGCTGCGCCAAAAGGGATTCGCCGAAGCCGGAGTTCCTGACCCCACGCGATATCAGCTTCAGGCGGCCCGATGAGCGCCCCATGAGCTACAAGGTGAAAGAGATCTTCTACACGTTGCAAGGCGAGGGCGCGAACGCCGGACGCGCCGCGGTATTCTGCCGCTTCGCCGGATGCAACCTGTGGAGTGGCCGCGAAGAGGACCGCGAAGACGCGACCTGCCAGTTTTGCGATACGGATTTTGTGGGGACAGATGGCGTGGGCGGCGGTACTTTCGCTTCAGCGGCGGAACTCGCGCAAGCGGTCCGGAAGGCTTGGCCGGACTCCGGGCGCGCCTTTCTCGTGGTCACCGGTGGCGAGCCGCTTTTGCAGCTTGACCAGCCGCTGGTCGATGAGCTTCATCAGCGCGAGATCGAGGTGGCGGTTGAGACCAATGGAACGCTCGCGCCGCCAGCGTGGCTTGACTGGGTGTGCGTCAGCCCCAAGGCCGGCGCTCCGCTCAAGCTTACCAGCGGCGACGAGCTGAAGCTCGTTTATCCGCAAGAAGGAGCCCGGCCAGAACAGTTCGAGCGTCTCCGATTCCGGCATTTCTTTTTGCAGCCTATGGACGGGCCGGACCGCGCTGCCAACACCCAACTTGCGCTCGATTACTGCATGAAGCATCCGCGATGGCGGCTGAGCCTGCAAACGCACAAGATTCTGGGAATTCCGTGAAAGAAGCAGGGACAAGGGAGGAATGAGTATAGGTTTCGAATGGCAACGAACCCTCACCCGGCTCGCTACGCTCGCCACCCTCTCCCTCCGGGAGAGGGTGCTGAAAAAGGGGATGGGATAATAGCCCTCGCCCGCTTGCGGGAGAGGGGGGACCGCGAAGCGGTGGGTGAGGGGGCATGCCTTACAGTCGTTGTGCAACGGCGGGACTGGCTGCAAAAAAGAAGCGGCGTTGTGAGGCTGGGGCTCACAACGCCGGAGTGAATCGCGTCCTATTGAAAGTAGTGTTACTTCGCTAGAGAAAACTTCGAATACCGCCGGTAAGCAAGGGCAAGGCCAAGCAGGCCGGTTCCCATCAGGGCCAGCGACGCTGGCTCCGGTGTGGGATCGTTGGTGGTGGACAAGCTCATCAACAGAATGTCAGAGCCTTCGCTCCCATTTTTGGGAACATATGCGGTGACACCAACGATTGGATCGCTGGCGCTCCACGATACTGAAAAGGGGCTGTTGTCCTTCGTACCGTTCAGTTGCCAATTGCCCAATAATCCGAGAGCGTCCGAGGTGAAGATGGTATAGCCTTCGCCACCCTGTACGCTGCCGATGCTGAGGTCGCCGCTCGTGATGCCGGCGTCCGCCAGGCTCGAAAGGTCGAGTTGGATGAACTGGCTCGTATCAATCTCATGATCGTTTTCATTATTGATTCCGAGGCCGCTCTCATCGCCCCCGCTCGTCTTGACATACAGGTCGGTGGCCGAGTTGCCATAGTTCCCTTCCTGATAGCCGTTGGCTGTAATCGAATACCCGTCGACTGTGTACGTCAGTTGCGTGCCCTGCTTGCCGCTGGCGCCTTGCGAAAAGTTAATGGTTCCCGCCCAGGCTGGCGACGTCATCCACAGCGCGATCCCGGCAACCAATGCTATCGTTTTAATGCGCATAAACTCCCTCCAAGTGAAACTCGAGATTTTTCTGCCGATGACGCCTGCCAGGCTACCCACCTTATTTCGAGGCTAGCTGCTTGGCCTAGGCTCTCATCGCTTCCGTTCTTTCATGAAGGCAATTGGCGTACCAAATGAACTTGTGATTGTGGCTATTGTGTTTTCATTCATTTGGGGTGGTGATATCTCAATAGTAAATAGCTATGGCGGCAATTATCGGGAACGGACCTTGGAACTTTTTACTGTGATCTGGGCAAAGAGATGAAAAGGTTTTCCTAACAATTCATGGCGTCTAGGTGGTAAATTGCCACCGCTGCGGTGTTTTACCGGAGAGATTAACAAGCGCGTTTCGTGGCATCATTGACTCGTATGGCAACTGCGAATTGGATAAAACATAAGAAATTGGTTGATATCGTGCGGCAGATTTGAAAGACGTAACCTAATGGAGCGGGATTCCCAGACTATTGTTGTGGAGGGCACAGAGATCACACGTCCCGCTACGCGGTCCACCCTCTCTCTCCCGAATCGGGGAGAGGGGCTGGTGGCGAGGAGGAAAGGTGTTGTAAGTTGTAGCGCCGGGCTTTATGCCCGGCATGCCGCCCTAAAGGGCGGCGCTACCGTATATCCTGCGGCAAATTGGAAAGAGCTCATTTATGGACGGAGATTCTCAAGCGCCAGCGCGCCTAGGGCTGCGCCTTTCATGTGTGACGATCGCTGCCGCGTTTTATGTTTTTCTCCCGGTGGCAGCTTCCTGCCGGGCGCTGCCGAAGGATAACACTTCACACGCCCCGGTCGACGTTCAAAGGTTGATCCAGAACGCGGCGCGGAATCAGATCTCGTCTATGAAGAACCATACTCGCGCTTACAAGTACACGCATCAGGAGATCACGCCCGGGAGCAAGCAGACCACTTTGGAGGTGGAGACGCCGGGGGGGATGGTGTCCCGCCTGATAGAAGAAGACGGGCGCCCTCCCACAGAAAAACGATGCCGCCGCAATCTTGCCCGTCTCGATCGTATCGCGTCGGACGCTCGCCTGCAGCGGTCGCGCCGCAACGACCAACAGGAGGAAACAGCCCGGCGTGAACAACTTTTTCGGGCGCTTCCCGAGGCATTCATCTTTCAATATGGCGGCAGGGACAAAAACACGGGTTGGGTGAAGGTGAATTACCGGCCCAATCCCGCCTTTCATCCTCGCAACCGCGTTGGGGGAGTGCTTACGGGGCTTGCGGGCGTCATGTGGGTGGACCCTTCAAGCGAGCACTTGGTGAAAATTGAAGGCCGCGTTATTAAGCCGGTGACCTTCGGATGGGGCATCCTCGCTAAGGTGAATCCGGGAGGACGCTATCGCCTGGAGCAGCAGCGATTGCCAGATGGAGACTGGAAGCTTGCGGCCCTTGACGTCCATCTTCACGGCACCATGCTGCTGGTCAAGAAGCTCAACGTCAGCATGACGGAAATCTACACATCTTACCAGGAAGTGGGCGGCAGCCTGACGCTGCCTGCGGCGGTTGAAATGTTGAAGCGGGTTCGGGTCAATTGCGGGGGATAGGGTTTTGGCGCCGGCAGCGGGTTGCCGCCTGGGGCCTGTCATTCTGAGCGTAGCGAAGAATCTGCTTTTCCCCGATTTACAAGCAGATGCTTCACTCCGTTCAGCATGACAATCTGTTTGGAGTGCGGCAGCTTGCTTGCGCTGTTAAC
>JBOGJY010000333.1:0-12622 GCA_050745325.1 Terriglobia bacterium | reverse complement strand
TTACTATTAAAAACCGGCGGCCAGAGGCCGCCGCTACAAAAGAATCCTCTTCTCTGGGAGAGGGCAGGGGAAGGGTGGTTTTCATGCTTCGCACGCTGCTGCTTTGAACGATTGCGAAAAGGCTCCTTTGAAGGGCGCGCAATCGTAAAGCCCCCGGCTCTGCCAGGGAATACTGAATGTCCGATGATCGCTTTTCTCGTTGCATCCCGCTTGTGGCGTGCTATACAGCCGCCCGGTAAAACCGATGTTTCTTGCCGGCGCACACATTTCAATCGGACTGCTTGTGGGCATACTGGTCGGGCTCACCGGAGTTGGGGGCGGTGTCATCCTGCTTCCCATAATGATCTTCGGGCTGCGCGTGCCGGCGCTGACGGCCGTGGGGTCGGACGCAGTCTTCAACGCCATCACCAAGCTGGGCGCGGGTTACTTCCACTGGCGCGCGCGCACCGTCAGCCGGCGTCTTGTGGTGGGGCTTTGCTGTGGCAGCCTTCCCGGAGCCTGGGTGGGCGTTCACGTTCTTGATTATCTGCGCCGGGAAATGGGCGCCGGCGTGAACCATTTCCTTACGGTTTTCATTGGAGCGTTGCTGGTTGGCGTCACGCTGCTGCTTTTTTTCGAAGACAAAATCGCCCGCTTCTTCACCGTGCAGAAACTGCGGCCGGCCGAGGTGGTGGCCAAAGCGGCGGTGATTGGGTTGTTTGCGGGCATCCTCGTCGGCATGAGCTCAGTTGGGTCAGGAAGCATTGTGATGGTCCTGCTTCTCCTCTTTGTCCAGTGCCATCCGCAGTCTCTGGTGGGAACGGACATTATTCATGCGATCCTTTTGACAGGTTTCACGGGAATACTTCAGTTTCACCTGGGTAATGTGGATCTTCGCCTCGTGGCCGAACTGTTGATTGGATCGGTTCCGGGCGCCCTGATTGGGGTGAAGCTCAGCAGCCGGCTGCCCGGCCCCTGGTTGAGGCGCGTGCTGTGCGTCATTCTGCTCCTCACAGGGATCCGGATGTTGGGAGTAGTGTAGATGTGCGCTCTCGAAGCGGTGGCGCTCGAGCCGGTTTGGATTTTCAACAGACCGCGAACCTGCAAACCGGGCCCGCGCCACTGGCTCATTTTGCTGATTATTGAGGATTACATAATATAGTTCCAGCTCAGAACGACCCGGCCCGTTTCCAGAAGGCGATAAAAGCCCGAAAAGTGGAACTATATTATGTAAAGATCAATAGGAAGCCGTGGCCGGAGGCGAAAAAACCTCCCGTTTGTCTCGTTTGTCTCAAAATTCTCAATGTCCTGTGATAGGCTTTGTAGGGGCGCTGCTTGCTGCGCCCCAAGGTGGTAGTGCCCGAGGTTTGTAGCGGCGGCGAGCCCTTCGGCTCCGCTCAGAATAAACTCCGCGAGCCGGGTAAGATTAGAAAACGCCTGGAGAGAATGGGAGAACGCATAAAATTCACGGAACGAAGCCTAGCGAGTCTTTAGAATCAACGTTTCTAATTTTTGATGATGGGAAAGGAAGATTAAAAACGCCTCATGAAAAGACCGCAGATTGGCTTGAGTCAACAGCACAGAAGCCCAGAGGTAAGCTATGGATGATCGTATCACTGTTGTAGCGCGAATTCAGGAGGCTTTGGAGCTGGCGATTGCCGCTCTCAAGCCATTCGTGCCAGGCGCGGTAGAAGCGAAGTTTAAGAGTGGCGATGATCCGGTGACGGAGGCGGACCACGCCGTAAACCGGGCGCTTCAGAAAGCACTGTTGCGCGACGGTGAGGGCTGGTTCTCCGAGGAGAGCGCCGACGACCTTTCCCGCCTGAAGAAGACCCACGTTTGGATCGTGGACCCTCTCGATGGCACGCGCGAGTTTGTAGCAGGAATCCCGGAATGGTGCGTTTCCATTGCTTTTGTCGAGAATGGCGTGGCCATTGCCGGAGGCATAGCGAATCCTGCCACCCAGGAGATTTTTTTAGCTTCTTCCGGAGAAGGTCTCCATTATAATGGGAAACAGGTTCACCCTAGTTCAAGAAGTAGCTTGCAGGGAGCCAAGGTGCTTGCCAGCCGCAGCGAAGTTAAACGCGGCGAGTGGGAACGCTTCCGGAATGCGCCTTTTGCGGTGCGCCCGATGGGGTCTGTAGCCTATAAGCTGGCGCGAGTGGCCGCTGGGCTCGACGACGCAACCTGGACGCTTACGCCGAAGCACGAATGGGACGTGGCGGCGGGCGTGGCGTTGGTTGAAGCGGCAGGAGGATTCGTGAAGACGCTGGATTTGGCGCGGCCTCTCTTCAACGCTCGTTCCCCGCTTCTGCCAGGCTTGATGGCTAGTGGCGCGAACCTCGGCGAACAAATGGCTCTGTGGCTTAAACCCCACATAGAAGATACAGTGGTGGACAAAAAGAGGTAGAGTGCGTGTTAGGCGGACTCCAGTACCAGTTGCTCAAGCGAGTCAGTCCTGGAGAACCAAACCATGCCTCAGGTAAGGCCTATCAAGGCCGGAGCAAGTTGAAGGTCCTGCTTGGGGCGGAGATCATTGATTCGCTTCGAGGGAAGTGGGTCATAGATTTTGGCTGCGGTGAGGGCGAAGAAGCGGTTGAGATTGCCCGCGAAGGGGCTGCGCGAGTGACCGGAATCGACATCCGGGAGCCTTTACTGGAACTTGCGAGGCAGAGGGCTGAGAACGCGGGGCTTGCGGACCGCTGCTTCTTCCAAAGCCGCGCTGAGTGCAATGCCGATGTAATTATATCGATTGACAGCTTCGAGCATTTTCGTGATCCAGCGGCGATTCTTCGCGCAATGTACGATCTCCTTCGGCCGGGAGGATTTGTAGCCGTCAGCTTCGGCCCTACTTGGTACCACCCTTACGGAGGACACCTCTTCTCCGTCTTCCCCTGGGCGCACGTTATTTTTTCTGAAGAAGCTCTGATCCGATGGCGATCGGACATTCGAAACGATGGGGCCACGCGTTTTGGCGAAGTTGCAGGCGGGCTAAACCAGATGACGATTTCCAAGTTCCGCAGACTCGTGCGGGAAAGCCCTTTCCATCTCTCGAGGTTGGAACTCATCCCAGTACGTAAATTGCGATTCGCACACAATTTTTTGACCCAAGAGTTCACCACCTCCGTGGTCCGTTGCAAACTTGAAAAAACCGGCGAACCGAAGGCTACGAATGGGTGATATTGACAAACTTAAGCTCTCCACGGATTCGCAGTGCGATACTGCCGTAGGCTTGGATTGCGGACTGCGGTCGAGATCCCCTGTTTTTATCGTGGGGGGCCCTCGCTCCGGAAATAATTTTCTGTACCATGCGCTGCTATCTTCGGGTGGTTTTGTTGTTTACCGCGCAGCGCCCCAGGTCTATAATACGCTCGCGCCGAAATTCGGCGATCTGAGCGTATACAGAAACCGCCAAAAGATGCTGAAAGCGTGGCTCGCCAGTCCCTACTTTGAGAGGACCGGCCTCGACGCGCAGTTTCTCAAGCCAAGGATTCTCGATGATTGCAGAAGCGGTGGCGACTTTCTGCGGATGGTGATGGGGGAAATGGGCCGGCGTCAAAACGCCCGGCGATGGGCCAGTCTCAGCGTCGAAGAGTTGCTCTACATGCCCCAAATAAAACGCGAGATTCCAGACGCTCTGTTTGTACACACGGTTCGTGACGGCAGGGACGTCAGTCTTTCGCTCGGCAAGAAAGGATATGTGCCGCGCCTTCCGTGGGACCGGGGGAAAGATTGGTGGAGCGCCGCCTTTTACTGGGATTGGATCGTCAACAAGTGCAGGACGTTTGGACAGGCGATGCCCTCGGATTACTTCGAAATCCATTATGAGGAATTGGTAGGCAATCCGCCGGAAGCGTTACAAAAGATCGGAGCCTTCATCGATCACGATCTTGACTACGAGCGAATTCAGAAGGCCGCGGTGGGAACGGTCAGCGACCCCAACACATCTTTTGGGGCAGAAGAGGCGACGGCGGAGTTCAACCCGGTGGGGCGCTGGAAGAAGGGATACAGCTCGCAAGAGCTCGCGCAACTTGAATCCGTTATTGGGCCGCGTCTTCGTGATTTTGGTTATACCCTCGAGAGCGCCGCGCACCCTAGCGCCCGGTGGTCTCATCTCAAAAAACTCCAGTACGATTGCTACTTTGAATCCCGTTTCTTTATAAAATCCAAGACTCCTTTGGGCCGGCTGCTCGTGAACGCGGACAGCCTCCACAGCATGGAGGCTTTTGTCCGGTAGTTTGTGGCGGGTGGCGCAGCGCGGGCGGCGCGCCACGGACAGCATTCGATTTCGAGCCAGGGGATTCCCGTGCTCTCGATTATGGGAAAACTACGGCGGCGAAGGATGCGATTTCAGCGTTCATTTCCGGGCGTCTGTCAATCCCTTTTTCCAATCCCAGTACGTTGTAATGAGATCAATGAGCGGCTTGAGACGGCCCGGGCTGTGGCGTTATGGCGCCGCCGGAGGCTGGTCTCCCGAACCCTGCCTGCGAGCTGCGGTTACTATGCTGCAGCCCGGTTTCTGCGCCTGTCCGGCTCTTCTCGCAGCCATCTTGATGGCCGTAATTATTGCTCCAGGCAGCCTTTAAAAAATTATAGACAACTGAAATTCCATCATATACACTGTGAGTGATAATTAAGTGATTAACACATAATTAAGTGATTAACACCTACTCGGTAATGTTCACATTTGGAGTTTTGCCAGTGGGCCAGTCGTTACCATTTCAAGGCAGAGACTTTCCAACTTTCACCATACCCGTGCTCCCATTCCTGGGAGTCATGCCCACAAACCAAACACATAGCGGCGTTTGTCTTTGGAACGAGGATTGCTCTTTATATGCTTTCACTCGCCGCCTGGGATAGGCGGCAGTAAGGAGAGTCCCATTGCTTTGCATTTTTTTGCGATGGGATGGCCGGAAGTCAAGCACGAAAGTGGCGTGAAATTTAACCCGCCCCTGATTCTCTTACGCGGCTATGTCAAAAGATGACTCGCGCGGGAGATAACAAGTTTGCAGTAAGAGAGCCGAGCACCCTTTCGAAACCTTTACTGGAGGTAGAGCCTAGTTAGGGCCGTGCGATGACCTTACTGTAGCAGCGAGAGAGCCCAACAACCCTTTCGAAACTTTACTGGAGGTAGAGCCTAGTCAGGGCCGTGCGATGATCTCGTTGTAGCGGTTTAGGAGGGAGGTTGAAAAGCCTCTCTCCAAAACCGGCGCAAGCCAGTTAAATCTGTTTTGCTTTTCCATTTGTTCATTTTTGAATTTCAACATTACAAAAACTATTTCTTCAGTTCGACAATGGTGGCTCCTTCGCCTCCCTCTTGCTTGGCCGCCGGATAGAATTTATCCACATGAGGATGAGATGCAAACATCTCCTGCAAGGTTTTTCTGAGAATCCCTTTTCCAAACCCGTGGATGATGCGCAGCCTCGGACGCCCGGCGACAAAGGCGCTATCGAGAAATTTGTCGACTTGTTCGCGGGCCTCTTCCGCTGTCGCTCCAATCACATTGATCTCACCCGGCGCATCAGGTCCGGAACCGGGGAGAGGCGCCTCATAATGCCGCTCCGTGGGGGCCATAGTTCCTGTCCGGTCAGGCTGATGTGGCCGCTCCAGCACGCGCGCGCCGTCTCGCGGAACTCGCATCCGCAGACGCCCTAGTTCGACCTCGATTTGGTCCTCCCCAATGAGAGCCGTGACCACACCGGGGGTAGCCAGATCGGGCAGGCGCACGCGGTCTCCAACCGCCGCGGGAACATCGGGACCGGCCGCCGCCTGCGGCTGATCGATCGCCTCGAGGACCTGAGCGTTCCATTCCTCGCGCGCACCGCGCGCCATCGCGTCACCCTTGCGCGCCGCTCCTCCCAGCGCCTTGGTGGATTTCGCTTCGCTCTGCATCTGCTTGCGGATTTCCCCGATGGCGCGTTCCCATTTGCCGCTGTATTCATGCAGCGTATTCTCGAGGCGCTTATCGAGTTCACGCAACTTGGCTTGGCGCTCCCCCGCCATTTCCTGTTTCAGGCGCGCCTCACGGGCCTCGAGCTCCTGCCGCTCGCGCCGCGCGCCTTCCATCGCGGCCTCAAGCTCGTCTCTCTTGGCGTGCAGCGAAGCGATAAGAGCCGCGGTTTCCGTCTCCGCGGGTCCGATTAAAGCGCGAGCTTGCTTCACGATTCCGCCATCCAAACCTAATCGCTCTGCGATATCGAGCCCGCTCGATTTCCCCGGCAGGCCGGGCAGGAACCTGTAAGTCGGCTGGAGCGTGGACTCATCAAAGTCCATCGCAGCGTTCACCGCTTCGGGCGTGCTCGCCGCATAGGCTTTCAGGCGCGAGTGGTGCGTGGAAACAAACACCAGCGACCGGCGCCTCCGGAAATACTCCAGGATGGCCACGGCAAGAGCGGCGCCCTCGTGCGGGTCCGTGCTGCCGCCAATCTCATCCAGCAGCGCCAACGCGCCGCCATCCGCCACTTCCACCATGGCCTGGATGTTCCGCACGTGGGCGGAAAACGTGCTCAGGTTTTGTTCGATGGATTGCTGGTCGCCGATGTCCGCCAGAACACGGTTGAAGAGGGGCAGGCGCGCCGCGTCCGCGGTCACGGGCAAACCAGCCTGCGCCATTAGCGCCGCGATGCCCACGGTCTTCAAAGCTACGGTCTTTCCACCTGTGTTCGGGCCGCTGATGATCATGAGCGATTGCGGCTCGCTGAGCGTCACCGTCAGCGGAACAGGCTGGCTGGCCGAGGCCCGCAACGCTTCGATCAACAAGGGATGCCGCGCCTCGCTTAAAGCCAGGTCGCGTGTGGTTGAAAACTCCGGAAAGCATGCGCCGTATTGCCGCGCGAATTCCGCCTTGGCAAAGGCCAGGTCCAGTTCGCTGAGGCGTTGGACCGAATCCACCAGATCCTCCCGCCGGTCTCGCAATTTCTCACTGAATTCGCCGAGCACCCGCTGGACTTCCGCCACCTCCTGATCCTGAAGCTCCACCAACTCATTATTGATAGGCAAGGTCTCGAGCGGCTCCACAAAAACCGACTGGCCTGAAGAGCTCGCCCCATGCACCACTCCTTCCACTTGGCGCTTCTTTTCTGTTTTCACAGGCAGCACGAACCGGCCGTTGCGGAGCGTAATTACGTCGTCTTGCAGCATCTGATCCTGGCCGAGCCGGTGGAGAATTCTTTCCAGTCTCGATTGCAATTCCTGCTGCGTCCGTTCAAGCGAGCGGCGTATGCGGGCCAGGGCCGGGCTGGCAGACGAATCCAGGGACCCATCGGGAAGAATCTTTCCGCCGATATCTTTAACCAGGTTACGCAGGTCCGGAATTTTGCGGGCGAGCGCGGCGAGCGTAGTGAACGGGGTGTTACGGAAGGGGTCGCGGCAGTTACAGGCCGCGCGGGCCATCTCGACCACGGCCAGAATTTCGAGCGGCGAGCAGGAAGCGCCCTGGACGCGAAGGGTTTCGAGCTGGGGCCGGGGATCGGCCAAACCAGCGAGGCTAGGGCGCGGATTCCCCAAAAGGTAATCACGCGCCTCCCGGGCGGCCGCGAGCGACGGAAGAATCTGGGCCAGGTCAGTGTGCGGCTCGATTGCCGCAAGCGCCGGCTTGCTCAGAGGGCCGGAAAGAAAGCGGCCAAGCAACTCAACAACCGCGGGAAATTCCAGCGCCTCGCGCGAGAATGGGTCTGCCACACGATGCTGTGCGTGCGTCATTCAGTTTGGCATCCTCAATGAGCGCGATTATGGCGTTAATTCCAAATCAGTGCGCCGCGGGCGGCGCGGTGGAGAAATCCACTTTCGGGACCTGCTGCGCATAGGCGGAAGCCTTGAAGTAATCGTTGTCTTGAGTGAAGCCCGCCATACCAGCGATCATGTTGTTAGGGAACAGGCCAAGATAGGTGTTATAGTCCTGCACGGCCTGGTTATAGCGTCTTCGCTCAACCGCAATGCGGTTTTCCGTGCCCTCCAGTTGATCCTGCAATTCCAGGAAATTCTCATTGGCTTTCAGTTGCGGATAGTTTTCGACCACAGCAAGAAGCCTGCCGAGCGCCCCATCCAACTGGCCGTTTGCCTGAATGCGCCCCGCCGGCGTGCTGGCGCCGAGCAGAGCCGCGCGCGCGTGGTCTACGTCCGCAAAGACCGCCTGTTCGTGCGAGGCGTAGCCTTTGACCGTATTAACCAGGTTCGGGATCAAGTCAGCCCGGCGCTGAATGACCACATCCACCTGGGACCAGTCCGCCTTCACTTGCTGCTGCTTGCGCACCATGTTGTTGCGGACGCTCACAAAGGCGCCAATCACAATCGCCACAATCACAATCAGAACGATCACCACAATTTGCCACTTCTTCATCGACGCGACCTCCGTGCCGCTATTTCCTAAGCTCCGGCTCCGCTTTCAAGCCTCTCATCGATCATATCGACCGCACGCGTGACGGATTCGAGATAATCCCTAAAGATCAAGCGCGCGTCCAAATCTTTCCCCTTGCGGTCTCCTTTTCGAATGCCAGCCAGCTCGCGGAAGCTCGTTGTGCTGAACCCAAGCAAAGCCGCCAGCCGCTCCACGGCTTCCTGCTTCGCGGCGGGCGCTTCCTCTCCCAAGGCGATCAGAGCGTGGCGGAAAAGCAGAGCGAACGTGGAGAATGATCTGACCATAAGTTGGACGACCGCTTTGTGGTTTCCCGCAGCTAGCACGTAGCTTTGCCGGAGACGGATGAGGCTGTGGCGGAGTTCCCGTTCCACTTGCAGCCGGTACAGGCGCATTGGCGTCTCCAAGGATTCAAACACATCTTCTCCGAAAAGCACACGGCGGCAACTTTTGATTTCAAGCAACTCTACCGCGTAAATATCGGCGGACCGCTGTAATTCCTCCAAAGTAAAAACCAATGGCGCGGGATGCCCCTTTTTCGTCCACCACTTGGCCGCGCCTTGAAGGCGCACAAGGCCCGGGACATCGATCTGCCGCAGCAGGCAGAGGATATTGACGTCCGAATGCTTTGGGCTGAAGTTTTCGTTTGCGGCTGAGCCATAGAGCACGACCGACCGCAGGTTTTCGCCCGCCGCGCGTTTAAGTCTTTCAACCAGTCCGTTTGTGTCTGTGCGGTCCATCTTATCTCACTTTCCTCCTATCCGAAGACCCGTGGACGATAACGCCGCCGTCCCGGCGGCATTGGCCGGCAAGATGCCGGCGCTACGTGACGCTTCATGGCCGGGTTATTTTCGGGGTGCTACACTGCTTCTACCATCCTCCACTCGCTCCGCCACCGCCGGACGCGCCACCCCCAAATCCTCCAAACCCACCACCACCGCCGCCTCCAAACCCTCCGCCGCCAAATCCACCGCCCATCCAAGGCCCGCCCCCCCACCCGCCGCGCCGCCGGAGGCCGCCCGGCCCGCCGAAACGCGAACCGAAGGAGCCGAAGGCCCCGGCGCCGATGATAATCAGGAAAATAATCAGCGGCGCATATCCCGCGACGTTGTTTTGCCGCCTTCCGCGTGGAATGGCATCGGCGAGGCTGCTGGTGAGCTTCACGCCGCTCGATTGCGCGATCGTGCCCGCCGCATCTCGCGCCAGTTGCAAGAGTGCGCCATTATAATTTCCCGCTTTCAGCGCCGGGACCACCTCGCGCCCAAAGCGCCCCACGAGCCCATCCGTGAGGACTGGTTCAAGGCCGTAGCCCACCTCAACCCGGTAGCGCCGGTCTTGGACGGCGAGCAGGATCATTACGCCCCGGTCCGTACCTTTCGCGCCCACACCCCACTTTGCGAAAAGCTCATTGGCAAACATATCGACGGGCTCGCCGTCGAGCGAATGGACCGTCACCACGGCAATCTGCGCGTGAGTCTTCTGGTCAACTTCGAGACAAAGCTCCGCAAGCTGCTGGACTGTTTGCGGGCTCAGGATGTGGGCGAAATCGCTCACATAACCCTGCGGCTTCAGGCTGGAAACGCTCTCCGCCCGCACGGATGCCCGCGCGCACAGCAGCAGCGCAAAGAGCAGAAACAGCGTCTTGAGCCGCCATGGAAACCGTTCCATCGATTGAGTCCGTTGGAGAGCCATTACTTCATAACCTAACAGATCAGGCCGTCAATCCACAGCCTAAATCCGGAATCTTCACTTCGGCTTTACCAAATAACCCGCCACCCGCCACTTGCCGTCCTGATCGCGCATCAAGAAAACGGTTTCAGCGGCTGAGGGCATACTCTGGAATGCTGAGTTGTAAACTGCCACCACGTATTCCGCGGTGGGCTTGTTGGGCAATCCTTTCTTGTACTGGGCGCTGGCCAGCTTCCGTGATTTCAACGATCCCAGGCTAGCGCGGGCTTTGCTAAGATCTTCCGCCCACTTATCTTTGGTAATGCTCGATTTCAAGTATTGCGACGCTTCGTCCCAGCTCTGCGCGTACTTGCCGCCATCCACAATCGCCAGCCATTGTTTGGCGGATTGCCGGGCCATGACTTCCGCTTTCTGCTGCGCCTTAGCGGTGATCGCTATTCCGCATAGCGCGACCGCCATTACAACCATGAGACTCTTTCTCATCGGATCACTCCTTTTTCATGTGCTTTCAAACGATCACCTGTTCTGAGGCTCAGGCCCATGATATAACATATGACCGGCGCATAAGATATTTGCCGCCGGTGTAACTTTGGCGAGGAGGTTGAACATGCCCGGTCGCGCGTTGCGTTTCTTATTCTTGATCGTTGTAATCGGTGTGATTTGCGGATCGGCCCTGGCGCAAGAGCAGCCGGCGACCCTCGCCATTGGCTCCCAGGCCCCGGATTTTTGCCTGCCGGGCGTCGACGGCAAGACCCATTGCCTTAAAGACTACGCCTCAGCCAAGGTCCTGGTGGTGATTTTCACCTGTGATCATTGCCCAATGGCGCAGCTTTATGAGACGCGCATCAAGAAGCTTGTGGCCGATTATGAAAACCGCGATGTCGACTTCGTCGCCATCCAGCCCAATAATCCCCAGGCCATCCGGCTTGACGAGCTTGGCTACACGGACGTCAGCGATTCATTCGCGGAGATGAAAATCCGCGCCGCTTACCGCCATTTTAATTTTCCCTACCTTTACGACGGTGACACGCAGAAGGTTGCGCGCGCCTACGGCCCCACCGCAACGCCCCATCTTTTCATCTTTGACGCTCAGCGCAAACTCCGCTACGAAGGCCGAGTCGACAATAACCCCCGGCCGCAGTACGTCACGCGGCAGGACGCGCGCATGGCGATTGATGAGCTGCTGGCGGGCAAGCCTGTTCTGGTGGCTCAAACCCCTTCGATTGGCTGTTCAACCAAATGGATGTACAAAGAGGCCGCGAGCTCCGCCGAACTGGCCCGCATCGAAAGCCAGCCGGTCACCGTAAAGAAAGCGACTGCCGGCGACTTGAAGGCGCTGCGTAAAAACCCTACCGGTAAACTGCTGCTGGTCGATTTCTGGGCTACGTGGTGCGGCCCCTGCGTGGAAGAGTTTCACGATCTCGAGACCATGTACCGCATGTACGGTCACCGGCCTTTCGATCTCGTAACCGTGAGCATCAATTATCCGGACGAACAGGCCGGCGCCTTACGAGAACTCCAGAAACAGCACGCTACAACGGAGAACCTGATTTTCGGCGTCCCACAGCTTTACGACTTGATGGCCGCCTTCGACCCCAAGTGGAACGGCGCCGTGCCCTACACGGTGCTGATCAGCCCCCAGGGTGAAGTGCTTTACCAGCATCAGGGCGCCATTGATCCCATCAAAGTCCGGCGTCTGGTTATCGCCAATCTGCCGGATGACAATTACATTGGCCACCAGGCCTATTGGCATCAGGCGGTTTACGGGAATTAAGAAGAGGTCTTCACCGGATCAAGCCCCAAAATGCGCGCCCGATAAAGAATTCCGGACACGATGCCCGCCACGCTGGGTACAATCAGGAACAGTCCAACCTGCGCAAGGGCTGTTCCGCCCACCAGGACCGCCGGGCCGAAGCTTCGAGCCGGGTTCACAGAAACGCCGGTGACGTTAATCCCCAGGATATGGATCGCCACCAGCGTGATGCCGATAGCGACGCCCGCCATTTGCGTAGGAGCGCCGCCTTGAGTCGATCCTAGAATGACGATCACAAAGATGAGGGTTGCGACAAACTCGAAAACAATCGCGGACCGCACGTCGTATCCTCCGGTAAAACTTGCGCCCCACCCGTCCTGGCCGAGGCCATTCACCGCCTTGCTGTACCCAGCGATGTGGCCGCTGGCGATCACCCAGAGCACGGCCGCGCCAGCAATCCCGCCCAAAACCTGACCGATAATGTACCCGATCAGGTCCTTGCCCTTCATGCGGTGCGCGAAGAAAACTCCAAGACTCACCGCAGGATTGATATGCGCGCCCGAGACAGGCCCAATGCCATAGCACATGGCAAGCTGCGCAAAACCAAAGGCAAATGCAATTCCCAGAATACCGACGTCCTTTCCTGCCAGCACGACGGTCCCGCAACCGAAAAGAACCAGCGTGAACGTGCCCACAAACTCAGCGACGTATTTCTTCATCGGGGTGCGACTCCTTTTCGTTTGGAATTCAAGCTAAAGCATTGAGCCGTTATACACTAGATTGCTCCCCACTGCACCTCGAAAAATGAGGAGAAAGTACGAAAGCATGGGGAGGGCCTTGGAGCGCC
>JBOGJY010000332.1:0-2718 GCA_050745325.1 Terriglobia bacterium | reverse complement strand
ATAGTATTTCGCGCGGCGGTTGTTTTCCGATGCCTTCCACTCCGGCTTGATCCATCCATCTTGTTCCATGCGATGAAGCGCCGGGTAAAGTGAGCCTTCCTCTACTCGCAGGGCGTCCTCCGACAGTTGTTTCACTCGCAGCGTAATGCCGTAACCGTGCTCGGGCCCGCGCGCCAGCACCTTAAGCACGAGCAGGTCGAGCGTCCCTTGCAACTTGTCGTATCCCATCGCATCTCCTAGCTGTCTAGGACAGAATGCGTCGAGGCAGGTCCAATGTCAAGCGGAATTAGTATCAGTTGGTGGTCTGGCCGCCGTCTGGCCGCCGTTTTGGGTCTCAGGTTGGGTAAGGAGGCTTTCTACCCGCTTGACCGGCGTCGGCGAGGTTTGGGTGAGCAGTCTGGGGCCGCCGATGAATGCGGGGCTCGCTTGAATTGGGTAGGGAGATGAGCTATTGTGGTCGTCAAATTTTAACACGCGGGGGTGCACGCTAAAAAAACGACCCAACCAGAGCCGATATGAGAAGCGCCGCGGGAAATACAAAAGGCTGCGGTACAGGCGGACATTCCGTCTCTTGTTTGGTCGCCTGTCAAAGCCTGTTTCGTAGAGTTCTAACTGAACCGAAAGCGTATATGATGAGCTTGATTCGGCATTCGCTGGTGTGGGCTGCGGCATTGCTATTGTTCGCCGCGGGAAAAGGATGGGGGCAAGCCCTCCATCCCGCTGG
Source organism: Terriglobia bacterium (assembly GCA_050745325.1). GTDB lineage: Bacteria > Acidobacteriota > Terriglobia > UBA7540 > UBA7540 > RH2-MAG17b. Next base: position 1,994 of record JBOGJY010000332.1, on the reverse strand, counting down.
CGCCGTTGAGCGGAGTGGCGCGCTTCAAAGCAAACTGAACGAGTGGCGGCAGCGCTTGAGCGGCACGAACCTCGGCTTGCCGCCGCTAACTGACGAGCAGCGGCAGTTGCTCGAACGGGGGCGTTCCGCCTGCCTTGGATTGATCGGTTCCATTAACAGTGAGATAGCAGGCTTGCAGGGTCACGTAACTCGTGAGGGGGAAGTGCGTCTTGAGCTCGACCTGATTCGTCTCCAAGGCAGGCTCTTCAGCCTGCATGGCTCTTTGGAACGCTCTTGATTCGCTCGCTCTACGGACGGGGCCGTCCACAACTCGATCTGAAGAGGGCGGCTGAGCACGTGGATACACTGTTCGCTCGGATCGCTTCCGAAAATGTGGACAGAGAATTTTTCTTTGCGGTGCAGAAGTTTCATATCGACCTACATATGAAGATCGCAATGTACGCCCGTTCCGAAGCCCTGCGCGCAGCGATCGGGAAAAACCACCTGCTGGTCTTCAACGGGCTGTACGACGCGGCATCCGGGCCGCATGTTCTCCCGCTAGCTTTCTATCAACGGCTGATCGAGTCGATTATTGATCTTATCGAGGACGTAGTGGAACGCTATCCCGGTATTCTGATTGCACGGCTGGCTTCTTATGTATAGCATATGGAAGCGGGTCTAGGTTACAGAACGCAACCTCTCCGGCGCCTTAGCGTTAAGAGTGTCAAGGAGCTTCTCTATGGAATGGAAGAGCGACGCGGAATTATTTGATCTCATGCGGACGCGGCTTTATACGGCCATCGTGGGAGATGTGATGGATGTTCATGGGCGGCGGCGTCAGTTTCTGCCTGCCCGGTGTCGGCCGTTGCAGCCGGAGATGCGGGTGGCGGGCCGGGCCATGACGGTCCTGGAAGCGGATGTTTTTCACGAGCCTGACCCACCGTTTGGCCAGATGCTCGAAGCTCTCGACTCGCTTCAACCCAATGAGATTTATATTGCCGCGGGTTGCTCGGCACACTACGCGCTTTGGGGCGAGTTGATGTCCACTACTGCGCGCGCGCGCGGCGCCACAGGGGCCGTCTTGGCCGGCTACACCCGTGACACTCGCGGCATCCTCGACATGAATTTTCCTGTTTTCTGTTATGGGAGTTACGCTCAGGACCAGCGCGGCCGCGGGCAGGTGATTGCCCGCCGTGTACCCCTCGAAGTCGATGGCGTTCTTGTGCGGCCAGGCGACATTCTATTTGGCGATATCGATGGGGTTCTTGTGGTGCCGCGGGAAATCGAAACGGATGTTATCACCGAGGCGCTGGAGCGCGCCCGAAAAGAAACGAAGGCCAAACAGGAACTCACCGAGGGAAGACTGGCAACGGATGTTTTCCGCAAGTACGGGATTCTGTAGCAGGGCAGCCCTGCTACGGATAGTGGCCGAATTTAGGATTCTTTGCGTTCATCCCATCGACCGCATCAAGGAGTAACTGACGTGGAATATGGCCGTCAGCATGGCACTCGCAAGTCGAATCACCGCGTAGGTGAGAATGACGCTGACAGGCGCTCCGCCGTCGCTGCTTCGGCCTTGCCCAACATCGCCGGCCTGATTGACTATGGCGAAATCACCATCGGCGTTGTCGACCCGGTTGGGCATTGATCCTCGAAGTGGCGCCCAACATTTAGCTAACGACGAGCTCATAAGGTCGCCTTGGTCGCGCCTGTCGAGATGCCACCATCAACCAGCAAGGTATGTACTCGCTCGCATCGGAGGCAAGGAAGACGATAGCGCCATCAAGGTCTCCCGGTTCTCCAGGGCGTTTCAGAGGGATCCGGTCGCGCCACCGAAGTTCAGTGCCTAAGCCAGCTCCGCAGGAGCGGCAGAATATAGCCCACGGCGCGAGCCGTGGGTTAGCCTCGTGTCCCTCTCTCCCTTCCCTTCTCCCGCCCGCGCGGGAGAGGGGCGCCGAAGGCGGGGTAAGGGCCCATTGATCCCAGGGCTTTCGCCCTGGGCTACATTCTTCCGC
>JBOGJY010000331.1:0-1747 GCA_050745325.1 Terriglobia bacterium | reverse complement strand
GCCCGGCGCTACACCCCGTTCCCGTCTGAAACTAAGTCACTACCGGATAAGACGATAGACTTCCTCCGCTATGCGCCACTCGATGACGCCCGCCAAGGCGTGCTTTGTTTCATGGGGCGCCGTGTACAAGAGACGCGCGTTCGAGAACGGCCGCCGCCACCGCGAACGCGGCTCGGGGCCGCGCAATCGAGCCAGCCCGTTCTCGCAATCTGGACCGCTCGCGGGCGTTTGCAAGCAGCCGCTCAACCACCGGCGCAATCTCCGCAGGCGATTTCACCCACACGCCAACCTGCCACTTTTCAAGCCAGTGGCACGTGCGCTCCTCATTGCCTGGAAGAGGGTCAAAGGCCAGCAACGGCAGTTCGCACGCCGCAGCCTCCATCACAGTCCCACCGCCGGGCTTACTCAGCAGAAGGTCAGCCGCGACCATCCAATCCTGCATGTTGCTCACCCATCCGAGGACAAGCCATTCAGGCCATTCCGGCCCCTGCGGACGCGCCGGTAGTTGGCGAACTAGCCGCCGCAGTTGCGCTTCAAGAGCGCCGTTTCTGCCGGCAATAAAGACCACCTGAAATGGCGTTTGAACCTTACTAAGCTCCGCCACGATTCTCTTGGGATCACCGAACCCGGTTCCGCCGAAGAGGACAAGCAGGATGGGCATCTCGCCATTGAGCCCAAGGCCCCTGCGGATTTCTGAGCGGTTGGGAAGGCTTGCGTACACCGGATCGACCGGCATCCCGCAGTCGAGTATCCTGGCGCGGGGCGCTCCCGCGGCGGCCAGCTCTTCGCCTAAATCCGGGTGGACCACTGGAAAAAGATCGACCTCGGGTTGCACCCACGCCCGGTTAAAGTCCATCAGCTCAAGTCCCACAAGGAAATACTTGGCTCCCGTTTGCCGCTTGTGCAAGGCGGCAAGCTCGCAAACGCCCACTTCGGTCGCAATCACCACATCCGGCGCAAACCTATCGATATAGCGGAAGAGAGGCCGGCCGCCGAGCCGGTAGAGCCAGCCGGGCGCGGTAGAATCGCTCTGGTGCTGGCGGCTCTCGATCCATCGCCAAAGTCCAGGACAATAGCGAAGCGGGATGGTGTATGAATCGTAGTAGACGCGGAACCAGCGCGCGCAGCGTTCGATGGCATCCGCAACCTCTACCGTAACCTCCGGCCGAATCTCGAAGAACGCCTTCTTGAGGGCTTCCGACGCCCGGCGATGCGAAGCGCCGTGAGAAGTTGTAAGGATCAGGATTCCCGGCATAGATTGGCGAGCCGCGATAATCTGAAAGTCGATTCTGTCATCCCGGTCCCTGACAGGTCCACTCCAAATGCTGCTCACGTGAGCCAACCTGCGGCCTTTTTATTAGACGTTTATAATCTTTATTTTTACCTTCCGAAGATTAGAAACGTTGATTCTAAAGGGTCGCTAGGCTTCGTTCCGCGAATTTTTGTGCGTTTTTCTATTTCCTCCCGGCCATTTTCTAATCTTTAGGCGCCGCCGTTTTGTAGATTCTCTCTTGAATTTCAAGAGATTTTTATATTCATGCTGCTGCGCCTGAGGTCGAGGGTGAATCGGCCGGGGCCGGGAGACGAAAGACCTTCGAACCGTCGTAGAGCTGATGATGTTTAAACATACCGAAGATGGCGTGCAGAAGCTTGCGCATGACCGCGACCAAGGCTTGCATTTTAAATTTGCCTTGGGCCAACAGATGCTGGTAGAAAGCCCGGAGATGCTGATCGTGCTGCACGGCCA
>JBOGJY010000330.1:0-7741 GCA_050745325.1 Terriglobia bacterium | reverse complement strand
ACCTCGGTCCCGGCATACTCAGGTTAGGCGGAAACAGCCAGGATAATTCTTGCTGGGACCTGCAACAGGCGCCGCATCCAGACGCGTGCGAGGCGGCGCTGAATGCGGGCGATCTTAAGCTGTTCTCAACCGCGGCTGAAGAGAGCGGCTGGCGTTTGATTCTGGGCGTCAATCTAAAGCAAAATTCACCGTCATGGGCTTTGAAGGAAATCACTGACGGGCTCGCTCGTGAGATCAAGCCACAGCAAATTTTTGGTCTCGAAATTGGCAATGAGCCGGACCTTTTTGCCCGCAGCGGGCTTCCGTCGCCGTCCTATTCACCCGAAGACCACGTCAAAGCTTTTCTTGCATACTTCCATGCGTTCCAGGAAAATTCGGCGGCAAAAAGATATGCAGCGCTGGGTCCAGCCACCTGTTGCGCCTGGCGGAACGCGCGCGACCTTGGAGCCTTTATCGACGGCGTGGGAGCGAAGAACCTCAAGCTGGTGACAGTACACAACTACTCCAGAACCACGTGTGGCGGGAAGACGGTGAGCATCGCGCAACTGCTGGACCCGGCCTTGATGAACCATTTCAACCAGCAAGCCCAACCCCTGGTGGCAGCGGCTGAATCGCGCGGCGTGCCGATTGCCATGGCGGAAACCAACTCCGCCTCCTGCGGAGGGATGCCCGGCGTCAGCAACGCATTTGCCGCGACCGTCTGGGGGCTTGATTATATGTTTTCACTGGCGCAGGATGGATTCCGCTCGGTCAACTTTCACATGAGTTACCGGCCCGGAGGCGGCAGCTCTTATAATCCTATCGATACGTTTGGCGGGCAAAGCGGTTCGGGCGCCTGGCGCTATCGTAATGTCGCCGAGCCGCTCTACTATGCCATGTACCTCTTCGCGCATAACGCATCGGGGAAACACCTGGCGCCCGCGTCGATCTCAACCGGCGCGAACGTCCGGGCCTATGCGGTGAGCGCGGCGGGCGAAGTGCGAGTTCGCGTTTCGGCGCCCATGGGCAAGGCCTCGCTGTTACTCTTGCAGGCGCCGAGCCTGAGTTCAACGGCTCCCGGAGTGAGCTACGGCGGCGTGCAATTCGATTCCGGCGGCCGCTTGCCTGCCCCGCATTCGGCTTCGGTTGAGCGCGGCGGCCAAGGCGATTATGATTTTCACCTGCCTAATTCCAGCGCGGCCGTGCTGACGATCGATACCGCGCACGGAGGCGCATAGCCAGCCAACCGGGCTGGCAGCGTGAGGAAGCATTGACCGAGGCGGGCCGATCCTTTAGCCAAACTGAAATCCTTCTGACGGGAGCGAACGGCTTCCTGGGAAAAGTTATCCTCGGACTCTTTCTCGACCGCTATCCCGAATTCAAGCGCCTTCACATTTTGTTGCGTCCGCGAGGGGAGCTTTCCGCCGCAGCCCGCTTCCAGTCCGAAGTGCTAGCGTCACCGCCTCTTACTGCGATTGCCGGGCGCGCGGGCCGCCGTCTTCTTGAGGAAACAATTAACGTCATCTCCGGGGATATTTCGGCGCCGGAGTGCGGCCTCAGCGCGAACGATCTCGAAAGGCTTTCCGGCGGTGTGGGTCTTATCATCAACTGCGCTGGAAAAGTTGACTTTTTCCCGCCGCTCGACGACTCGTTCAGCTCTAACGTGGACGGGGTTGAAAATGTGATTGGCCTCGCCCGGCGGCTCGGCTCGAAGCTCTTGCACGTTTCCACGTGCTTTGTGTGCGGCGAGGCGGACGGGCTGATTGAGGAATCAGAACCCGTTTCCGGTTATTATCCCCACCGGCGCGGCGCGGAGGACCGTAGCTTCGATTACCGGGAAGAACTGAGCCACGCCCGGGAAATCGCGCGCCAGATCTACGAATCGGATGGCGGAGACAAGCAGCGCCGCTCCCGCGAGCTTTCGCAACGGCTGATTGCGTTGGGGAGACAGCGCGCAGCCGGCTGGGGGTGGGTCAATACTTACACTTATTCAAAGAGTTTAGGTGAGCAGATTATTGCCTCGACTGGCGATCTCGATTACGCCATCGTGCGGCCTGCCATCGTCGAGAGTTCCTTCCAATTCCCATTTCCCGGCTGGATTGAAGGCGGCAGGACGGCGGCGCCGCTGGTATTGATGGCGCTGGGCGGGCAGAAGGATTGGCCCGTGAGGGAAGATGCGCCGCTTGAGGTTGTGCCGGTGGATATGGTAGCCGCAGCGATTCTTACCGTGGCCGCACTGCTGCTCGAAGGGCGGCAGGCGCAAGTTTACCAGTTGGGTTCGGCGGACGTGAACCCGGTGGATCTGGGCTCGATTGTCCGCTGGCTGGACGGCGAGGCGCGACGCCGTAAAAACGAAAACGGTTCATATGGCCGGGGGTTGATTGATTGGTTGGCGGGAGCGCGGCGAGGATCGAGCGTCCGGTTCGTCAGCGAGGAAGAGGCGGAAGCGCGGCGCGCCAAGCGGGAAGCGATTCGGGCGCGTCTGGAGCGCCGCGTGACCGCGCTCGCCGGGATAATGGAAAATGTGGGACTTCCGGGAAGACGCCGGCTGCAGGGGCTTGGCGGCGAGCTGCGGAAGCTCGGCTTGCAGTCTAAATTCCGCGATCAGACTCTCGGCCAGTACCTTCCCTTTGTGCTTCAGAACCGCTATGTTTTTGAAAGTGAGAATATTCGCGCCGCGCATTCGTCTCTTTCCGAAGCTGACCGGAAACTGCTGCCGTGGCGACCCGGAGAAATCGATTGGAAAGATTATTGGATTCGCAACCAGATCGGGGGAATTGAGAAGTGGGTGCAGCCCGAAGCGGTGCGGGATTGGACGTTTAAAATATAATCAATATGTTTTGAACGGACTAGCGCACCATGGCTTTGGCCGCATCCGAAACCATTGTCATGCTGAGCGTAGCGAAGCATCTGCTTGTTCCGAGCCATCCGCTGAGAAAAGCAGATCCTTCGCTTCGCTCAGGATGACATGCGGCTGAAAGTTTGAGAAAAGAACAAAGAATTATAGGCTTGCAGGGCAGGGCCTCCGCACAATCTGAACCACGTGATCAGTAATGACAACCGTTCCAAAACAGGTTGAAGCCGGGTCGGTTGAAGGGCAAATCCTCGACGTGGTGCGCGAGCTGCTGCTCGAATTAGGCTCAGAGCGCGCGGCGGCAAATCTCTCCATGGATTCGCTTCTTGATCGCGACCTCGGCCTCGGAAGCCTCGAGCGGGTTGAGCTCCTGGTGCGCCTTGAGGCGCGATTTAAAACGCGATTATCTGAGGAAGCGGCTCAGGAAGCCGAGACGCCCTCGGATTGGTCACGAGCTATTTTCGACGGGGCCCGTCCCGCCGCCGGCCACCAACGCTATCGCATTATTCAGCCAGCGCGCGTGGCGTCCGAAGCGCCTGCCTCAGCCAAAAGCTGGCCAGAAGTTTTGCGCCACTTCGCGCAGATCGAGCCGGACCGGGTGCAGATCCACCTGCTCGAAGAGGATTCGGGCCGTGACATCACTTATGGCCAACTTCTTGAGACCGCGTCACGGGTTGCCGCCGGGCTGATCGACGCCGGCTTGCGTCCGAATGAAACGGTAGCCATTATGCTGCCCACGTGCGCTGACTTCTTTTACGCCTTCTTTGCTGTGATGCTTGCCGGTGGGGTTGCGGTGCCGATTTACCCGCCCGCGCGAGCTGACAAAATCGAAGAGTACGTGCGCCGCCAGGTCCTGATTCTCAAGAACGCTGAGGTTCGTTTTCTCATCAGCTTTGACCGCGTGCGTTCGGTTTCGCAAATCATGCGGCTGAGCATCCCGAGCCTGATCGAAGTGACCAGTGTTGAGACGCTGGGCCGCTCCGGGGCGAAGCTGCCAGCGCGCGGCCTTGAGCCGGCCGAAATTGCCTTCATTCAATACACGTCGGGGAGCACGGGCGATCCCAAGGGTGTAGTGCTAACGCACTCGAATGTGCTCGCCAACGTGCGCGGCATCGGGTGGAGCGTCAATTTTCGTCCCGATGATTATGTGGTGAGCTGGCTGCCGCTCTATCACGATATGGGGCTGATCGGAAGCTGGCTCTTCAGCGTATACCACGGGGCGCCCATCACGCTGATGTCGCCGCTTGCGTTTCTCAGCCGGCCCGAGCGCTGGATGTGGGCGATGCATGACTCGCACGGGTCGCTCTGCCCGGCGCCGAATTTTTCCTATGAGCTTTGCGCGCGCAAAATCCCCGAGGAGGCGCTTGAGGGATTGGACCTGAGCCACTGGCGAGTGGCCATCAATGCGGGCGAGGCTGTGCTGCCCGATACGCTCGCGCGTTTCGAAGAGCGATTCAAGCCCTATGGCTTCCGCGCGGAAGCTTTTGTGCCGTGCTATGGTCTGGCGGAATCTTCAGTGGCGCTTAGCTTCACCCCGATGAATCGCCGCCCGGTAATAGATACTATCAGGCGCGGCCTTTTCGAATCCGAAGGCAAAGCAGTTCCCGCTATGCCAGATGAAGCCAACGTGCTGAGATTCGTCGCCAACGGCCGCCCGATGCCAGGCCACGAAGTGAAGCTGATGGATGATGCAGGCCACGAGGTGGGGGAGCGGCTTCAGGGCCGGATTTTTTTCCGGGGACCCTCGCGCACCGCTGGCTACTACCGCAATCCCAAGGCGAGTTCCGCAGTGATTACCGCTGACGGCTGGATGGACTCTGGCGACCTGGGTTATTGGGCAGGCGGCGAACTCTACGTAACAGGACGCTTGAAGGATTGCATTATCAAGTCTGGCCGCAACATCATTCCTCAGGAAATTGAGGCCGCCGCCGCCGAAGTGCCGGGCGTTCGCAAGGGCTGCGTGGCCGCGTTTGGCGCGCTCGACCCCGCGACCGGCACAGAGCGGCTTGTGGTGGTGGCGGAGACGCGCGCGTCTAGAGCGACGGAGCTGGAGCGAATCGAGGAGGGTGTTGTGAAGAGCGTGGACGCTATTCTCGGCATTCCGCCCGATAAAGTAGTCCTGGTTGCGCCGCAGAGCATCCCTAAGACGAGCAGCGGGAAGATCCGCCGCAATGCCACGCGGACGCTTTATCTTGAAGGCCGCCTCTCGGGGCGTAGCCGGCCGCCCTGGATGCAGCTCGCGCGCTTGTGGTTTGAGAATACCGGAAATGGGGTGAAACATTGGCGCAGAAGATTTGCGGCCTGGCTGCATCGTTCGTTCCGAGTGGCTTGTTTCAGCGCGATCGGCTACAGCGGAGGGGTTGCGGCGCGCCTCGTCCCAGGGCGTAACGCGCCATCGACCGTGGCGAAGTTTGCGGCGCGCTGGATTCTCCGGCTGGGAGGACATTCCGTGCACGTAATCGGGGATTCCGCGTTTCGGCGCGCGAAACCCGCGGTCTTCATCGGCAACCGCGCGGGATACTTGGACCCATTGGTTGCTATGGCGTGTCTTCCGGGTCCGTTCTTTTTTGCTGACCCTGCTTTGCTGTCTGGCCTGCCTGCGGCCGCCCAATTTTTGTTGAGGCGTTTTTCTGTTCCTGGGGTTCCGGGGAGCACCCGGCCGCCAGGCGGAACGCCCGGTGCGCGCATCGACCGCTGCCTCGCGAACGGATTCCCGGTTCTGGTGTTCCCAGATGGTCCCATTGGCGCTCCGGCCATGCGGTCGCGCTTCAGGCTGGACGCACTGCGCGCTGCAATTGCCGCCCCTGCGCCAGTGTATCCTGTAATATTCCGGGGAACGGAAGGCGTCTCCTGGCCCGACCGTCATTCGGAACCGCGCGCGCGCAGCTCCGAAATCGGTATGGAGGGTTCGGATGAGAGCGGACGTCTCCGCGCCGCCCAGCCAAGTCTCCTGATCGGTGAAGCTCTGCCGCTTGCGGGCGATAGCCTGCATGATATGATCCGCCTTCGGGACCGCGTGCGGGAATCGCTGGCTACGCTGGGTAACATGGAATAGATTGTCAAGCTGTGTTGCCGCATAATCAACGGCGGGCCTGTGACCGGATTACTACGGCCGCCACGCCGCTTGATGAAAGATGATTCATCAGATTCGGTTGCCTTTATTCTCCTATGATGCTCGCCCGGATTATCGTTTGTTTCTTGATCGGATCCATCCCGTTTGCAGTGATTGCGATGGCAGGATCGGGCGTCGATATCCGTAAAGTAGGGTCTGGTAATCCTGGGTTTAACAATGTGTTGCGCGTGAGCAAGCCCCGCGCCGTAATCGCTCTCGCGGGTGACATGGGCAAGGGGGTCATAGCTCTTTTACTTGTCCGGCATGGTGTGAACTCCGTTTGGGAGTTATGGGCGCTTGGTTTTGCTGCGATCCTCGGACATTGTTACTCGCCGTTTCTCCGCTTCAAAGGCGGGAAGGGCATCGCCACTTCGGCGGGTGTGATGCTGGTGCTCTATTGGCTGTTTGCGGTGGTCTCACTGATCTTCTTTGTCGCCGTCCGGGTGGTGGCTGGCAAGAAATTGAAACTGAAGGAAGCTGGCGCGATCGCCTCGCTTTCCTCGTGGATTCTCTTTGTAGTGTTAATGGCCGTATTCCGTACGCCCGTTGACGCGCTATGTGCGGCGGTCGTGGCCGCGTTTCTTTTCTGGAGGCACAGGAAAAATCTCAAGCATCTTTCCGCCCGGCGGGAGAGCGTCCCCGCCGGCGCATGACGGCCCGCAATCAACCATTTATGGTGATGACTGAACACTCACCCATCGCGTTTTACGATTTTGACGGGACGCTGGTTTCGAGCAACATCGTCACCCGCTATTCCTTTCTTGTGCGCCGCATTCCTTCGCGTCCGCGGTCGGCGTGGAAGTTACTTAGACTTATTTCAAGCGTTCCAGCGTACCTTCTCCTCGACCGCGTATCGCGGCGCCTGTTCAACGAGGTGTTCTTTAAGGAATACCGCGGGTTCAGGAAAGAATGGCTCGACGCGCAAGCGCAGCCCTTGTTTGAGCAAGCAATCCTCCCTACGATTTTTGCCGGCGCCAGGGAGATGGTTGAAGCCGACCGCGCCCAGGGGTTGCGCGTGGTGCTGGTGACAGGCGAGGTGGATTTCACGCTGGGCCCGGTGATGAGCTATTTTGGATTTGACGGCTTGATCGCAAACACCCTGGTTTTTCAAGATGGGGTGGCAACCGGCGCGGTTGCTCCTCCACTGATTGCTGAGGAGGCAAAGGTAAAAGCCATGATGTCTCTCTGCCGGCGATATGGCGCTGACATCAGGCGTTCGAAGGCCTATTCCGACAGCTTCTCCGATGCGCCCATGCTCGAAGCGGTAGGTTATCCCTGCGCGGTAAACCCTGACCGGCCGCTGAGGAAGAAGGCCCAAGCTCGCGGCTGGCCTATCTGCGATCTTTTGAAGAGCGCCGGCTCACGAGCGAGCGTTGAACGAGGAAATCATGCCCACATATCTTGACGTGCCGCACGCCGAGCTTGACCGGCTGCTGCAAAGCTCGGCGCCCACCCCGAACGCCGTCGGACGCGAAGCTCTGGTTTCGTCTGAAGGCTGCGTGGTTGAGCTTGATAAAGATTCGGCCCCGCGCTTGATGTGGTTCGGCGAGGACCTGCTTCGGGTGAAGATGCCCGCAGGCACGCGCGTGGTGTATCCCAAACCAACCATTCGCGGCCTCCGCGATCCAAAAGCCGCCATTCATTACGCCCTTAATCACCCGGAAGATATGGAGCCGCTGGATGCGCTCCTGAAGCCGGGGATGAAAGTTACAATCGCAATGGATGACATCTCGCTGCCTCTCCCTCCCCTGCGGCGGCCGGATGTGCGCGAGCTCGTGCTGGCAATAGTGCTTGAT
>JBOGJY010000329.1:0-12447 GCA_050745325.1 Terriglobia bacterium | reverse complement strand
CGTGCCAGGTTTAATCCCACCGCCTTTGAGGCGGTCAGCTTTCAGCACCTCAGTTCCTAACACGTCCGGGCCGACAAGCAACGAGTGTCGATTCGGGTACAGCATAAGGTTAGAAGGAACACGACATTGAACCGTACGAACCATGGCCAGCGAGATCTTTAGGCGGCTTCAGCCGCAACTGGCGACTTTCAGTCGCAGGGGAACCTACCGGCTTTCAGCCGGTAGTGGTTCAGCAGATCGTCCAATTGAGCGGTCCCTCCGAATCCAGTCCTGGAGAAATCCACCTGTGGGATCCGCAGAGAACGCACTGTACTCTGGATGTTTGCAAGAAAAATATGGTAATTTTTCTTGCGGAATGCATGGATGATGTATGCGGCAAACAATTGAACATAAACACGATACCATCGTTTCCGTGGCAAGAGAGGAGGCTGGGGAGTTCTCACCCGCGATTTCCTGGATTTGGGTGGCCAGCCTACAGTTGAGCTTCCTTCATCGTTTGGCGCAGAACGGAGAGATTCGTCGTGTCCTCCTTGCGATTGGATATTCTTTGCGCGAGTTAACATCAGATGTTAACATAGAACGGGATGATGAGAGACCGCAGTCTAGACACCCTGCTTCATCTCGATGGCGTCTCATACGTCGTCGATGGCCCCTTTTGGGTCAAATTTGAGGCAAAGCAGGTGCCCGTGACACCGGAGAAGCCGCATGGTTTGGATTACTCGATCACGCTCCACGATGGGGACGGTCAGCGTATTTTTGGCTTCGATAATGCCCACGCTATCAGTGAAGGCTCCGGGCCGGGCGCAAAGACACGGATTGAATACGACCACTCCCACAAAGGCGAGCGTGTCCGCTTCTACGACTACAAGGATGCCGTCACGCTGCTGACTGACTTTTGGACGGAAGCCGACAAGATTTTGAAGGAAAGGAGTATAAAGCCGTGAACACTTTGAAGATTGGAATCGCATCCCGAGATGCATTCAAGAAGCGCACAATGGCGATCGCCAGAGGCGAATACAAGCCTGGGAAAAATGATCCCAAGGTCTGGTTTGAGTCCCTGGAGAGCTTGGCTCAAGTGCTATCAGACCAAAATAGGGCTTTGCTAAACCTCATCAATGAAAAGCATCCCCAATCTCTAACCGAATTGGCGGAGCAATCGGGAAGAGAAAAATCAAGTCTTTCTCGAACGCTCAAGAATATGGAGCGATATGGCCTTGTGCATTTCGAAGAAGGCCCGAATCGGCAACTTGCGCCGCGGGTAAATTACTCGGGCATCGAATTGGAAGTATCGTTCCTAGGCTGACTGTGATTGGCGGGAGTCCATTCCGTCAATCACACAATACAGAATTCTGGAGCTGTACCGCTACCGAATTCCAGACCGGAATTTGCTGAACTTGTAGATGTTACCGCCTGCTTACTGCGACCGCAGAAAAAGGGTTTGCTAAGCGTTCGATAAGCGTTCCACAGGGTTCCAAAACGTCCTTATAAGGCCAACCGTGCTCAATGGTTTCAATTAGTTACCAGCGCCGGGGTCCCTTTCACGGCGGTAACGCGGGTTCGAATCCCGCCGGGGACGCCAACATTCTAATAACTTAGTGAAATGAACACCTTTGCTTGGGGATTCGAAAGGGTTCGATAAAGAATTCATCTCCTGTCTAAAGCCTTATTCCGGGCTGAGAGAACTAGAAAGTCTTATGCGCCTTGATGTCCAGCCCGTAGGCTCCGTATTGATCCCGGACCACGCTTACCGATAGCCTACGGCTGAACTGGTACTGTACCTGGATGATGTCATCCTGCGTCGAAGTCACATCGGTCGAAATGGTAATGAACAGATTCTTGGTGACGTGTTTCTGAATAGCCAGCCGGGCTCCGGGGTTCTGAGTCGCGCCGCCGATGGTCGGATCAATAGTTAAGGACGAGAGGCCGGTGAACTTGGAAATCTGGCCGCTCACCTGGCCCGCCAATCCCTGCGCGAGGATCGACTCCGCGCCGATCAACCCCGGAGAGCTTGGCCCGGCTGCAGCTTGCTCGGTGGTTTGGCCTCTCACTAGAAGGTTGATGATGTCCACCGACGGCAACGGAGGGTCTGAGGTATAGGTGGTCCGCAGATGGTCAGCGGGACCCATAAGATTTACGCTGAGGTTATATTGGGCAACGGTGGTGGTAACAAGAATATTCACGATGGGTTCGGTACGCACCGGATTTACGAACGCAATCGATCCCCTCTGGATCTGGTAGCGGGCGTTTAAGAAGTACAACTCGCCGCCGGTAACGGTGGCGCGGCCCAGGATTACGGGTTCCGCGGCGGTTCCACGGAGGTTCAGGTTGGCCGTCCCTTGGAGGCTGAGCGTATTGCTTTCGATACCCAGCTCGCGCCCGGACTGAACCGAGACGTTCAGTCTCAGACGGCTCATGAATCCCTGGCTGGGAGGCGCCGACGGGCCGCCGCCCATCTGGGTCATGAATGTGGCGAGATCGAATGCCGGAGTGAAGGACACGCGGTCGATCACCACGCGGCCAGTCAGTGTGGAAGCTTGCAGCGTGCCTGCCAGAGAGAGATTGCTGTTCACCACGACACGGACGCTCTCCTGGTAACGGAAGCGCACTCTGGTTGCAGTGAGCCCGATGTTAAACTGGCCGTTCGGACTAAGGGTCACCGCGCCGCCAGCAGAGAGTTTACCGCCGCCTGCCATGCCCGTGAACTGCTTAATCCGAACTTGATGGTTATCCAGCGCCAAGTCCCCGTTCAGTTTCTCTATTCCCACCGGAAAGCTCGGAGACGAGAAGGCCGCATTCACAATTCGGACGTCGCCGCGAACCTCCGGATGGGAGCGACGGCCCTGTGCATTAATCTCCAGCTTGAGTTGCCCCGAACTGCTTCCCTCTGGATTCAGAGCTTGGAGCACGGCTAAATCCACGGTCCCGAGCACGGACGCCTTCATCAGCCCAGAGCTCTCGATGGGCACGGTTCCTTGCAGCTTCAGATCTGTTCCTGCGCCTTTAATCTCCGCGGGCTGCAAAGTGAGCATTCCGTTCACGTAGGCTGCGCGGATGGGACTCGTGTTCGCAAGCTTAAGGGATTGGTAAGATAGGGCCAGCGATGGAATCTCAACCTGCGCTTGCATGTGGGCCGGATACTTCAGCGGGCCGCTCAGTGAAGCGTGGACTTCCGCCTGGGCATGGAGTTCGCCCGCTTCCGAGGGCAAATAGCCTGCCAGCAATGCCCCGACCCGCAGCTCTTGGGTATCCAGCTTTGCGTTCGCATAATAATCGGGTTTCAGACTAACGTTGCCGCTCGCCTTGACAGACGCATTGCTGATTGTCGAATCCAGCGTGAAATCCGCATGTTGGTTTACGACGTTCAAGTCTGCCTTAATTGCCGTGATTTGCTGCTGCCGGAACAGGAGTTTTGGAATCGCTATCGAAGCTTGCAATTGCAGTGACTTGAAAGTGCCCCGCCCGCGCGCCGTTAGCGTGAGTGAGCCGCTGATTCCAAGGCCGCGAGATTCGACAGCCTGGAGCCGGCCAAGGCGTACGTTGTGCGCCGCAAGTTGGGTATCATAACCTTCGTTGCGGGGATAATAGGTGAAACTGCCCGACCCGTTTCCGGCAGTGGTTCGCACGCTCACGGTGGAGTTTATCGCTCCGCCAGCGCCGTGAAACTGAATCGAAAGGTTCTGGACCGGTTGATTATAAAAATCCGCTTTCGTGATTCGCACCGTTCCTTGTCCGGCAGGGTTTAACTGCGAGCCATGAACCGATATATTCGCATCGAGCGCGCCCGTCACAGGATAGTGCAAGTTGGCGGCTTGTTCTAAATCGCCAAGCTCCACTCGCGCCGCCGAGAGCTGGACACTGATTGGGCTTGACGGCGAGTAGGACCAATTCTTCAAGCCTGCCGTGACACTGAACCGGATGCTACCCTGCTTGACGGTCACAACATCACCCTGCGAGAGGGTCACAGACGACGGGCTGATCGCGATTTGAGCGCGCGCTGAGCGGACCTGTACGTCTCTGACCTGGAGATTGCTTGCAGAGAACTGGCCTTCGAAGCGAGGGCTCCTGGTAGAGCCTTGAAGCTGGCCCGTGAGAGATGCGGAGCCGTGCATACCCAACAGCTCCAGCGATGACTTAACCGGACCCGGCGCCATCGCCCGGCGAAGTTCGAGGACTAATAGATCGACCTCGCGCAAATCCGAACTGGTTGCGTTGACGGCGAGCTTCGAATTGGCGCTGATTGTTCCATCAAGCTTGACCTCCGTGTGAAGCGTCCGCAAATAACTCTGGCTGAGAGTGAGCAGATTTCGCGGCCCATCGTAAGTCAGATGGATCGCGCCATCCACGGGATCCGGCGCCTCTCCATATGCTCGTCTCTGCGGTGTTGTGGTTGCGTTGATCGCGATATCCGAGTGGGCTTGGGCCTCGGCGATGCTTCCACGCCACTCCGCCGCAAGCTTTCCGCTGATTTCACCCTGAATGGGAACTCCCTTCAAAGGCCTTGAAGTAAGAGCGGCGTTGACGGCGCGCAAGGAGACCCGGCTTACCGTCGCGAGCACGCGAAACGCAGGCGCCGCGGCGACATGCTGGACCAAGGCGCCGGCGGTCAAGCGGCCGCCAAGAATGGCCGCCCGCATATCGCTAACCGTCAGATTTCCGCCTGCAAGATGATACTGGGCCTCTACAGTTAGAATAGAGGCTTGTGCCTGAGCGGCGCTCAGGCGCAACTCGGGGCTGCTCATCCGTCCATCGATAGTTACGCACTCGAGGAACGGCCGGCGCTGCGCGTTCTGATAACGGATGGAACCCTGGGTCAGAATCTTTCCGGTAGGTACGGTCTGATTCTTCAGGATGTTGCGTAATTGCGCGCCGGAAAGAGCCATCTGGTAAACCCCGGTCACCAAGGGGTTGCCGTAATCCGCGAGACGCGCCTGGGCTGAAATCCGCGACGCGCCGGAGGTGACCGTCAACCGGCTTAGATCGATGCCCTGCGGCGCCACGCTGAACGCCGCCTCAAGACTGTGCTCAACAGGATTGAACTCACCGAACCGGATCATCCCGGCGCGGTACGCGAGCGTTCCATCGTATGCCGTTTTAGCCGGAACGAATTGAACCCGCGCCTGAAGGTCGTGAAGCGCCGCATCCAGGGGAGTCCGGGCATCGTTGTAATAGATTTCGCCCTGATTAATCCGGGCGCTGCGCGCCGCCAGCTCAAATACGTCAAGCGGTTTGGTTGAAGTCGCGGAGGGATGAGGAATATTGGCGCGCCCCTGCTTACCGATCATGATATGAACGACCGGGTGGTCCACCTCGATATCGTTCAGGCTGATTTTGCGGCTGAGAATCGAGACGATTCTGAGGCCTAAGGACAAGTGATCAGCGGTGAGCAATGGCGCGCTGGAAGTGGGACCGGCGCCATAGAGAGTAATTCGATAGAGGTCAACCCTCAGCCCAGACAACTGGAAAGTAAAATCGCCAATGGTGACGCGGCTTCCCGTGGACTGCGCAGCCTTCTCGACGATTGTCGCCAGCACATAGCGGTGGAAGGTGCGGCTGCGCAGGATGAAAAACCCAGCTGCCATAATCACCACCAGCACGATTGCGATGGCAATGAAAGGCCATCTTAAGTTGTTTTTCCAGCCCATGACATTTCACCTGTTTGTGTCCGGCTTAAAAAGCTTGCCCTATGGTAATAAAGAACTGGGTCGCCTTGATTCCTGGCGACGGATTTAGGCTGCGTCCGATATCGAGCCGGATGGGACCCACCGGAGTGTCATACCGTATCCCAAACCCCACCGTGTTCGTGTATTCCTTTAGAAAATTACTGAGCACGATGTGGTCATACACGTTGCCGCCGTCGTAAAAGATCACGCCGCCCAGCCCTTTTTTAACCGGAAGCGGAAATCGTCCTTCTGAGTTCCATATGAACAGTTCGTTGCCGCCCACAGGCACGCGGATATCCACGCACGTCGCCGGATTCTTGCTATCCGTGCACGCAGGCACGGTTCGTTGGGGACCGGCGCCGAAGGTAGGAAAACCCCGCAAGCTATCCGCGCCGCCGCTGAAGAATCGCTCGCTGAGGGGGATCAGGTCGCCACCGAAGGGTTTTGCCACTCCGATCCGGACACTATTAGCCCATACGAGCGATGGCCGGATGGGATGGTAAAAGGCAGCCTGCCCCAAAAAGCGTGTAAAGTCCGCGGATGATCCAATGATCTTCGGATTGACGCCGAAGTCGAGCGTTTGATAAACGCCGTGGCGCGCGTCCAGCGGATTATCGCGCGTGTCGTGAATAAAGGTTGCAGAGAATGTCGAAAGGCGAATCGACCGGTCTTGTGGCAGAACAAGCGCGGGAATCAGAAGGTTGCTCAATAGTGTCCGCGAAAAGCTGTAACGGAGTTGCAGCGTCTTGGTTCGCCGGGAGTCCAGCGTCCTTTGGAGCTGGAACGACGCGTCCTCGAGACCCGCTGTGAATAGCGGATTCTCGCCGTTCCGCTCACCGGAAACGCTGAAAAGGGAGCTCCAGTCCAACCCGTGAAAATGCGGATCGGAATAGGTGAGCGTCCCACGCTGGTCAAGCCGCGAAAGCAGCACGGAAGCCGCGCCCGTTTCGCCTCGGCCCATCATATTCAGGCGGGAGTATTCCACCGATCCGCGGGGGCTCACGAAGTTCTTCTGCGTTACACGAAAGCTGCTAGGAAGCCCGATGATGGGCAGCCCGGGCAAGGCAACCGTTCCTGCCGGCAGGTTTCCCGTGCGCGGCTCCACTTCTAATCCTACCCCATAGCTCAAACTATTCCGTTTCGTTTCGTGCACCTTAACCAGGACGGGTTCTTGTCTCTGATTGGTGATGGGACGGCGCGGCTGCACGCTGGCCCAGTCAAAGATACCAAGATCGTAAAGGCGGCTTTCAGATCCCAGAAGCTCGCGTTCGCTGAGCGGAGCGCCGGATTGAATGTTCGCGGTCCGGCTTATAAATTGGGTTTGCGTGCGCCGCTGTCCCATGATGAGGACGCTCTGAATGAAGGCCTGCGGGCCTTCATTAATCACGTAGGTGACCTCGACGTGGTGGGGACGTCCGGGAACTTTAGCGATCTGCGGCTTGAACGCCGCGTTCAGATAACCCAGGTTCAAGTAGGCGGACATAATCCGGTCACGGTCGTGATTCAGAGAAGGTTGGGAATAGGGCTGCCCCGCTTTTAGTCTTAACCCGCGCGGAGCGAGCTTGGCGAGTGGCTGCGTCTTGTTCCCGTCGATGCGAACCGCATCGACAATAGTTTGCGGCCCCTCAGTGATCTGAAAGGTAACGTAAACGTTGGGCTCGCGGTCTACAGCGCGCGCGCGCACCGTCACATTTTCGTATCCATTCTGCCGATAGTAGCCCGTCAGGTTTCTCACGCTTTGCGCGAGCAGATCGTTGCTGAACCGGCCACGGGAAAAAAAGCGGGCTCGGCGTATTGTCACCAACGGATCGAGATCGTCTTCTGAAACGCGCTGATCCCCGCGCATCAAGATCTCCTTCACGCGATGTCGGCGGCCTTTTTGAATGTGGTAGACAAGCGAAATTTGCGACGGAGTAGTCTCAGTCTGGGGATTTACTTTTACGTCGAAATACCCTTTCGACTGAAAATATGAAACCAAATTCCCCTTGCCCTCTTGAACCAGATCCTGATCGAACGAATTCTCCTGGTAAAACGGAAGCAGTTTCCGTTGCGTTCTTTTCCAGACATGGGCGCCTTCCAGCCGTATGGAAATCTTGGGTCCTGGAGTTACGCGGTAGGTTAAATCCGCCCGGTTCGTTTCCGGTTCATAACGCGTCGGATCCAAGTGGATCTCGGCCGCGAGACGGCCCTGCTTGCCGAGCTGGCTGCGGAGGAAGCCGAACGCGGCAACGATTCTTGTATGGCTGTATGGCTTTCCAGGCTTGAGGGAAGCGCCCTTCAGCGCTGCCCAAAGGGATCGTAGCGACTCTTCCAGGCGCCGGGCCTCGCTCGGCGGCGCTCCGGCAATCACGATGCTCCCGAACCGGGCCCGGCGACCAAGGGTGATGTGGAAAATAAGATTGGCCAGTTGGTGGGCCTTGTCAAGCTGGGTCTGCAATTGCACACGAGCGGTAAAGTAACCGTGCTCGGCAAAAAAACTCCGCAGCGCCGGGAGCGCATTCTGCGCTCGGCCCGGCGAATAGGGTTCTCCGTCAGGATAATTCACAACTTGAAGCAAGCTTGGATAGCTGAAGCTTTTCGTGGCGCCAGGGAATGTGGTGGTTCCGATATAAAACGCTGGTTGCATAATGAACGTAACTCGCAAACCAGCGGGTTCTGCTGTGACTTCAAGGTCGATTTCGCTGAATTCACCCGTCTTCTTGAGGGCGGAAATGCTAGCCTTAACTTTCTGGTTCGAGTAGGGCTGCCCCGGCGCTTGGAGGATCAATGGGCGCAGCGAGTCCACGTCTACAGAAGGGCGTGCTATGAGGTATACCGAAGCTACCTGCTGGCCTTCGTACGATACAGAGGGCGAAGATAGTTGTAGCCCCTCGATCCCGTTTGTGAATATTCCGAAGGCCAGAATGAGCGATACAGCTATTAAGCCGCCGGAGCGCGTTTTGGCAAGCATTCCATAAAAGAGACGGGGCTTGGGGCTGCCTGGCGCCGGCGGTCGCGCCAACCCACTTCGCGATCGCCGCTCAATTGCGGCTTCATAGCCGGGCTGCGCCCGGTCGATTAGCCCATTGCACTGCGTGGCGACGCACATGGTCAGTCGCCCCCTGTGACCTGTGAGGAGGGGGGCTGGACAGCCTGACTCGCGCCTCCCGGGTCGCCAGCGTTGAGCTTTCTCAGTTCACAGTTGATCTCGGCGCCCACCAAAATCACCAGGCTGACAAGGTATACCCACACCATCAGGATCATAAAAGAGGCCAAAGCGCCGTACAGTCTGCTATAAGAACTGATGTATCGCACATAGAAGTCGAACGCCAGTGTGCCGGGTACCCATGCGACAAGGGCAAGCACCCCGCCCGGAGTGAGCCAATGCCAGGGTCTCCCCAAGTTGGGCAACAAGTAGTCGACGATGGACATGGCGACGATGAGAAGCAAGAGCGAGACCACCCAATGGCCCACACGCCAGATGAGCGGGAGGGCGGCGCCGGCGGCCATGTGGCTATTCACCCAGGTCGCAAATAAATGACCCACCGTTAATATCCCGAAGGATCCTAAAAAGAGAAACCCCAGAACGAACAGCATGAGGAACGCCACACCCATTCGCATCCAGAGCGGACGGGTTTCCTTGACTTCATAGGCGGTATTCAGCGAGCTCATCAAGCTCAGCAAGCCTCCGGAAGCTGACCAAGCGGCGCTGAGAAAGCCGATGGAAATGAACGTCTTGCGCCCGCGCATTAGGGTGTCCACCGTCTTAAAGACAAAAGTCTGTGATGATTCAGGCAAGTACAGGGTCACCCATCTCAGCACGTGATCCCATAACCCAGTGGAGGGAAGAGTGCCCACGAGGCCGGCCATGAAAATCAAAAATGGAAATATCGATAACGCAAAAAAAAATGACATCGCGGCAGCCAGGACTAACACGTTGTCTTCGCTCGCCTTATGCCCAACCCGGCGGAGAATGCCCGGAAGCGGTTTGCGAAATTCTGCTGTCCATCCGATTCGCCGCAAGGGTTTCCTTCCTAGGCCAGCGTGAACCTAGCGGAAATGACTTTCGCAGTCTTATATCTCATGCGGGAGCGCCTATCTAAAGTTCAGCGCCAGGCGCTTTCCCAAAAGATAGTTGGATGTAGCCCTGACGGCGTAGGACTCTATTTCTCCCTGGCGAGCGGTCCATGTCCCCAGGGCGGCCCATCTTGGTGGCGTAATAATGACCGGGAATATTGCGCCCATCAATGCATCAAAATAAGGCGCGAATCGCGGAATTCCGCCGAGGACGCCCGTGGCTACCACCCGGAAATCCGCGCTTGCTCACACGAATGCCAAGTACGGTCGCGGCTTGGCCGTCGCATCCTATAGCCGTATCTCCGACCGCTACGCTTCCTTCTACCTCAAGGTCATCCATCCACGGTTCGTGACGCGCCGCACGTACTTGACGCCCAGTTAGACCACGAAGCCGATATTCAACTCGAGCAGCCTTTGCCGGTCACTCGTCACCGCTTTTCAGATGCTTCGAGCGAAGAAAGTCGCGCGCCACTTGGGTGACGTCTTTGCGCTGCCCCACAACCTCATAGTTTAATTGCCGCATCTCCTGATCGGAGATCCTGCCTGCTAAGCCATCCAGCGCCCTGCGTAACACAGGATAACGATTGAGGGTTTGTTCGCGCACAATGGGAACGGCCTGGTAAGGGGGGAAATAATGCCGGTCGTCCTGCAACACCGCGAGGTGATAAGCCTCAATCTGGCCGTCGGTGGAGTTTCCCGCAATCAGGTCCACCTGTTTATCAACCAGCGCGCGGTAGATCAGGCCGAGGTCCATCGATTGCGGCGGCCCGGCAAACTTCAGTCCGTAGATGCGGGCAAGCCCCGCGTAGCCATCGGGCCGGTCCATGAATTCATAGCCAAAGGCGGCGCGCCATTGCGGCGTATATCTTGCCGCCCCGGAAATGGTGTGAAGGTTAAGGCGCTTCGCATCCTGGGCGCGAATAACGATTGCGAACGCGTTGTTGAATCCGAGGGGCTTCATCACAACCAACTTATATCGCTCGGCGTATGCGCGCCTCACGCGGTTATAGACGTCCTCCGCGTTTCCATCTGGCCGTTCCTTCAGGATCGCCGCGAGCGCGGTGCCGGTGTACTCGACATACACATCGATGCGGCCAGCCAGCATGGATTGCTGGCAGATGTAGGTGCCGCCCAGGTAAAACCTTCTCTCGACCTTCAGATGCGTCGTACCCTCCACATATTGGGCGAGGATTTCTGCGAGGATTACCTGCTCAGTGAAATTCTTTGACCCAATCACAATGGTGTTTGCGGGCCGGAGCGAACAGGCGGCGGTAAGAAGACAGGCGGTGATTATGGCGGCGCGCTTCATGCGTGAGTATACCGGAGGCGCCGTTCGAGCAGGCCGAGAAGGATATCGGCGATCAGCGCCATGAGCGCCGCGGGAATGGCCCCGGCGAGGATCACCCGGTTATCGACCATCGCCAGGCCGCGAAAGATGAACTCTCCAAGGCCGCCTGCGCCAATGGCTGCGGCGATGGTCGCAATGCCCACGGTAAGCACCGTGGCGACGCGAACTCCAGCGATGATCACTCCGGACGCTAAGGGAAGCTCCACCTGAAAAAGAAGTTGGCGGTCCGTCATGCCCATTCCACGGGCGGCCTCACGGACGGCGGGATCGACTCCGACGATTCCGGTGTACGTGTTCCGGATGATAGGAAGAAGAGCGTAGAGCGCGAGAGCGGTGATGGCGAGCCGGTCCGCGCGCGCCCCCAACCACGGCGCCGGCAGAAGAAATCCGAAGAGCGCAAGACTTGGAATGGTCTCGAAAATGTTCGCGCTGCCAAGAATAAGCTTGCTGAGCCCGGGCCGCCGCGCTACCAGAATCCCCAGCGGAACTCCGGCGGCGACCGCTAGCAGCATCGAGACGCCGACGAGCCAGAGATGTTGCATCGTCAACTCGAGAATCTCGGTATGATGCCGGAGGAAGTATTCAATCAGGCTCATCGGGAACTTCCTTTCCTCAAAGCTTCGTCGCCGGCCCGAAACGCGTCGGCAAATTGTTTTACGGTGGGGTCAGCGGACTCGAGAAATTCTGTGGCGGAATAAACACCTACCAGTTTGCCCGCCTCAATCAGGGCGATGCGGGTACCCAGCAGAAGGGCTTCGCGCAAGTCGTGAGTCACAAACACAATCGTCTTTTGAACCCGCCTTTTCAGATCAGCAAACTCGCGTTGCAGTTCACTTCGGGTGAGCGGATCGAGAGCGCCAAAGGGCTCGTCCATCAGGAGAATAGGCGGATCACCGGCGAGCGCGCGCGCCACTCCTACTCGTTGCCGCTGGCCGCCGGAGAGCTGGTGCGGGTAACGCCCGAGAAATTGGCCCGGATCTAAACCGACCAGTTTGAGCGCCTCCCCGACTCGCGCTTTCACATGTTGTTCCGGCCAGCGTTCCAGGCGCGGGATCAGCGCGACGTTGCGCTCGACTGTGAAGTGGGGAAACAAGCCGGCTTCTTGAATCACGTAGCCGATGTGGCGGCGTAGTTTAATTACGTCCCAGGCAACTGTGGGACGGCCTTCTACGAGCACTTTGCCCCGGCCCGGCAGCAAGAGTCCGTTAATCAGCTTGAGGATGGTGGTTTTGCCGGAACCGCTGCGGCCGAGCAGCGCCAGGGTCTCGCCGCACCGGATTTCCAGATTGAGGTTGGAAATTAATTTGCGCCCGTTGGTACAAAAGTGGACGTTGCGGAATTCTATCGCGGATTCAGGCGGAACGGGATGGCTCATCGGAATCC
>JBOGJY010000328.1:0-3254 GCA_050745325.1 Terriglobia bacterium | reverse complement strand
GGGCAGCGCCTTTTCGCCCTATCAAAAGGGGCGGAACTACTCGCTCTCTGAACAGGATATACCGCAGATATTCAGTCTTGCGACCGTCTATGACCTGCCCTTTGGCCGTGGCCGCCGCTTCCTCAACAGTGGAGGGGTGCTGAATCGGCTTGTCGGCGGTTGGGAAGTGAGCAGCATTGTGCACCTCCAATCTGCGCAGCCGGCCAATTTCTATTCGAGCTTTTGCAACGTTCCCGGCCAGTTTGCGGCAGGGTGTATTCCGGCAGAGTTGTCCGGAGTTAATCCCTATGCCCAGAACAGGAGCAATTTCAATCCTAACTTGCCGCTCTTCAACATCAACGCATTCCAACCCGCAAGCTCGTTCAATTTCTATACGGGCGCCGGCTCGCGGGTGAGCAACCTGCGGGGATTCGGATATGACAATCAGGATTTTTCGCTGATTGACAATATCAACCTCACCGAACGCTTCAAGGCGCAGATCCGGGCCGACTTCTTTAACGTATGGAACTGGCACAGCTTTTCGTCTGGCGATCGCGGCATCCCTTTCAATACAGACGTTAATAGCCCGAGCTTTGGATTATGGGATGGAAGCGTTTCGGCGCCAAGGAATATCCAACTGGGTGTCAGGTTCACTTTCTAGCAGAGTGCACCGGAAGCTCACTCACCTGTTGTGTTCTGTTTGGAGTGCAGCGGACTGCCCCCGCTTTTTCAAGGCCGGCTTGGCGGCTGCCGGATATGCATCCGGCAGTGTGAGCAACCCCGCAGACGCAAAGCGGCGGCAAGCTGCTACACTCCAACGCGCCTCGGCGCCTGTGCAAAAGGCCGCCAACTTCTCCATACACCGGAGCCTTCACGATGAAAATCATAGACCGGCGGCAATTCTTTCAGGTCACGGGGGCTTCGTACCTTCTCGGAAGCCTCGGAGCCAGGGCCGCCTCCGCGCCCTCAAAGATCAGCGAAAATGGCAAACTGCTGACGGTTGAGCAACCGGGATACACATGGGAATGGTCGCGTGAAGACGATCGTTTTCGCATACTCGATCTACAGGGCAATGTCATTACCAGCGGCCCGCTCCAGCCTGCGTTGATCGTCCAGCCCGTGGGGCAGAGTAAGAGCCAGCGATCGACGGCGGGCAAGCTGGAGCGTCATCAAGTCCAGGGTAACCGGGTTGTGTGGACCTATAGCAACGTTAACGGCTCGGGCAAGCTCTCTGTCGCTTGGCGCTTTGACGAACATGGTCCGTGGATCGAGCCGATAACTTACGAAACGTCTGCCGCTGAGGACGTGGTTAGCCTGAACCTCTTCGCCCAGGGTACAGGGGATACTACCAAGCCCTCGCTTGAGACCCATGCGCTGGTGCTGCCGGGTATTTGCGAAAGTGAGGCCATCAGCCCGATTGCGGTTTCCGACATCAATTTGAACACGCGCACGTCGCTCGGACGCACCGGAATCGGCCTCATGCAGCAATGGGCCTTACCCTCGCATTACTTCGGCGGTTTCCGCGATCGAGCCCACCCTGAGAGCGAGAACTCAATCGAAATTACGCAGGCCTTCTGTTGCGGTCTGGCGGAGCTTCCCAACGGAGACGTGTTTGTTGAGCAAAGAGGCGGCCGTAGCTGCCTGGTATTCGATTACCGCAGCGACCTGTGGGGGCATCTGCGCGGTCCCGGCAAGTTTACCCTGGGCGCCGGCCTCTTCTGGGGTTTAGGTCCTAACTACTACGAGGCCATTCGAAACTATTACCGGGGGCTACAGTCGGCGGGAATTATTCATCAAAAGAGGAATTCGGCCAAGAAAAACGCCGCGCTTCTGACACCGCAGTGGTGCTCCTGGGGCGAGCAAGTGGCTGTCCATAAGACGGGGAGCCATCTTGACCAAGCGAGCCTGGAAAAGTTCTACCAGGAACTCAAAGCTTCCGGCATGAAAGCCGGCATGTTCTCGATCGACGACAAGTGGGAAGGAAAATACGGCGCTCTTCAGCATTCAACCGAGCGTTTTCCTAATTTTGAGCAATTCCTTGATCGAGTTCGCGCCGATGGCCTTCGCATTGGGATGTGGGCGGCATTCATGCGCTGCGAAGATCCGGCGGATATTGGCCTGACCATCGACCAAATGCTTCACCGGGTTGATGGCAAGCCCTATATCGCAGGCGGAGGATCAACAAAATATTACATATTGGACTTCACGCGCCCGGAGGTGGAGAAGGTACTCAGCGATCTGGCGCGGCGGTACGTCCGGCGGTATAAACCCGACCTCGTGAAGTTCGATTTCGGGTACGAGATACCTGCTCTTGATACCGCGGCGCCCCATGATATGAGCTGGGCCGGCGAGCGAATGTTGGGTAAGGGGCTCGACGTGGTTGTGAAGGCCATGCATCAGGAAAATCCGGACATCGTGGTAATGTACTATGAGCTTTCACCACTCTTCACCGAATACTTTGACCTCCACAGTCCCGACGATCTGTTCGAGGCCAAGGGTGAGTACGATCTCGAAGCCAACCGGCGTTTCTTTTTCAGCGGCCTATGCGGTGAGTTCGGCATGCCGACCTACGGTTCCTCGGGCTATGATTGGGTTTCGCAGCCCGAGATCTGGTTTGACTCCGTAGCCATTGGTACACTTGGCTGCCTGGGTAGTTTCGGCGGCAACGATGAAGCCGGTAGCAAACCAACGCCTGAGCGTCTTGCAAAGTACAATGGTCTAATCCATCTGGTCCGGCCCACGAACCAATTCACGGTCCAGCCGCTGGATGCAATCTATGACGCGGTGACACGCGGCGCGCATGCCTCATCCTGGGCGCGCACAGAGGATGGCAAAGTCGTATTGGTGGCCCTTCGTCCACGCCGGCTCGACGGAGGCGCCGGGACAAGCCAATGGGGCGGCGCCCTGACCACCACGGCGCAAGTGGCGGTTGCTTCAATGACCCAAGACGGCTTGACGGAGGCAGACAAGCTAGGGGTAGTCCCATACGGAGAGGGCAGCCTCACGTTCCGTCGCGCGTCTAACGCGTCGGCTGCTGCGGACGCCACGGAACATTATTTCGGTGGCAAGTCGCAAACGAGCCGCTTGGAGATTAGCGATGGAGTGCTTGAGATTCCGCTCCGCGAACGAAGCGAGGATGGATTGCCGGTCGAATGGATCGAGCTTATCATCCACACCACGTAAGTTACAGAAACAAAGATGACCGCCCGAATC
The DNA here is from genome assembly GCA_050745325.1 of Terriglobia bacterium. Classification (GTDB taxonomy): domain Bacteria; phylum Acidobacteriota; class Terriglobia; order UBA7540; family UBA7540; genus RH2-MAG17b. The sequence continues at coordinate 62 of JBOGJY010000328.1, read as the reverse complement.
GACATGCGTCCTTTATCCCCGCCTATTGAAACATTTCCTGCTGAATGAGACCGCACGGGATG
>JBOGJY010000327.1:0-6984 GCA_050745325.1 Terriglobia bacterium | reverse complement strand
GCGTCCGGCTAAAAGTTGACACAGGAGCGCCGGTAATGCGAATGTAGTGGACGAATGGCTTTCAACGCAAGAGCGACATTGGAAAGGGAGGGAGCGAGGCTATCGGGCCCGCAGGACGTTCTCTCGCTGATCGGCGCCACGTCTCTGCTGCGCTTCAACCGCGTGACGAGACATCTTTCCGGGGTTGAGGTTTACGCCAAAGCGGAATGGGAAAATCCCGGCGGATCGGTGAAAGACCGCGCGGCGAAGAACATCATTCTCGAAGCGGAGCGCGCCGGGCTGATGAGCCAGGAGAAAATCCTGATCGATTCCACCTCCGGGAACACGGGCATCGCCTACGCGATGATCTCAGCAGCGCGCGGCTACCGGCTGAAAATTTTCATGCCTTCGAATGTTTCCGCCGAGCGCAAACAGATCCTTGCGGCGTACGGGGCTGAGATCATCTACACTGACCCGATGGAAGGCTCGGACGGCGCGATCCGCAAGGTGCGCGAGCTTGCGGCGGCGCATCCTGACCTTTATTTTTACGCCAACCAGTATGACAACCCTGCGAACTGGCGCGCCCATTACGAAACCACCGCTCCTGAGATTTTCGAGCAGACCGGCGGCCGCGTGACCCACTTTGTAGCGGGGCTTGGGACGAGCGGAACTTTCATGGGCGCGTCGCGGAAGCTGAAGGAGTTGAATCCCGCGCTCCGCTGTATCTCGATGCAGCCCGACTCGCCCTTTCACGGCCTCGAAGGGCTGAAGCACATGCCCACCTCAATACTGCCAGGTATTTATGATCCAAACCTCGCGGATGAGAATGTGACTGTCTCGACCGAAGACGCATACGCCATGACCCTGCGTTTGGCGCGCGAGGAGGGCCTGCTGGTGGGCGTCTCTGCAGGTGGGGCTATGGTTGCCGCGCTTAAGGTGGCGGAAAGGCTGCGTGAAGGCGTGGTAGTCACCATTTTCAGCGACGGCGGCGATAAGTATCTGAGCGAACGTTTTTGGACGGAGCGGGGAAGGGTTTAGTACGAGTCTTTGCAAATCCGGTGGTGTACTGGAATCCTCACCCGGCGCTCCGCGCCCTTCTCTTGAAACGGTGAACAATGGAAAGAGAAAACCTCTCGCAAAGGCGCAAAGCGGCAAAGCTTCACAAAGGGAATGAACCGGCTCCTCTTTGCGAGATGCTGTTGATTTTTTTCACTGAGGCTGACGGAGAGGGAAGATTGAGGACAACCCGCGCATAGAACCAAGCGCGCGCTGTGTTCATCAAACGGTTGGACAAATTGACGATGGGATTACGGATTACGGACGAGCAAATCGAAGCCATCCGTCAGCACGCCGCGCGGGAGTACCCGAACGAGTGCTGCGGAGCATTGCTCGGAGTAGGGCGTGATGAGGCAAAAGAGGTGCGGGGCGTCCAGCCGCTGAGAAACTTGCGTAAGGGCGCGGCGCGTGCCGGAGAGTTGCTGCCGCTCGAGGCTCCGGAGCGGGAATCGGAGCGCAATCGCTTCTTGATTGACCCGGACGATCTCAGGCGGGCGGAAAGAGATGCGCTCGGACGAGGTATTGAGATCGTGGGGTTCTACCATTCCCATCCGGATCATCCGGCGCGGCCTTCGGAATACGACCGCGACCACGCATTTCCCTGGTATTCTTATGTTATTATTGCGGTTGAGGCTGGCAAACCCGGCCGGTACACCTCCTGGGTCCTGCGTGATGATCGAACACAGTTTGATGAGGAATGCCTGGAAGTGGAGGGGCAGCGCGCGCCCGCAACAGCCAAGGGAGATCAATGACGGATTATTCACGAAACGCGGTAATGTAGGCGCCTGTCATTCTGAGCGCAGCGAAGAATCTGCTTTTCCCGTCGATTTACAAGCAGGTCCTTCGCTTCGCTCAGGATGACACGCAAACTGGCTGTGAATGAATTTGAAGCGTGGCCGTTGCCGGTTGGCCTGCGATTGTGATAAAGGAGACCTGATGGCGGTAAAAGTGATGATCCCGACTCCTCTGCGGCAGTATACGGAGCGGAAGGATACAATTGAGCTCGAAGCTGTGACTGTGGCCGAGGCCCTCCAAGGGCTAACCGCGAAGTACAACGGCCTACGCAAGCACCTCTACAATGAGGAGGGCAGGCTGCGCAGTTTTGTGAACATCTATTTGAACGATGAAGACATTCGATATCTGCAAAAGGACAAGACCCCCGTCAACGCAAATGACGTGATTAGTATTGTTCCCTCCATCGCTGGCGGCGCCGCCCTCCGCTGCATCTGTAGCTAGCCCGGAGCCGGCCAGCCGGTATCCAGGCGCATTCCACCGAAGTAATTCTACTTCCGCTGCCGTGAAAATCCGGCCGATACCCCTCACCCGGCTCGCAATACTCGCCACTCTCTCCCGGAGGGAGAGGGGTAGAAAAGGAAAAGGGATCATGAATGATTGCTAAAGACGTTTTTTACGCCAAGGACAACCGAACACCGGGATGCATTACTGATTTTTGAGGGAAAATAAATGGCTACACTAACGATGAATACAAGCGCCAAGAATCTGCAACTCGACAAAGATGAAATCCTGCGCTATAGCCGCCATCTGATTATGCCGGAAGTGGGCATGGCCGGGCAGTTGAAACTGAAGCAGGCCAAGGTGCTCTGCATCGGGGCGGGCGGGCTGGGCGCGCCACTCGCGCTCTATCTGGCTGCGGCGGGTGTGGGTACGCTCGGCATCGTCGACTTTGACGTGGTTGATTTTTCCAACCTCCAGCGCCAGGTCATCCACGATACCAATGACGTGGGCCGGACCAAACTTGAGTCGGCCCGCGATACGATTCTGGATATTAATCCGAACGTTGATGTGGTTGGCTTTGAAACCCGGCTGAGTTCTGAAAACGCGCTGGATATTTTCAAAGACTTTGACATCGTGGTCGACGGGACCGACAACTTCCCCACGCGCTATCTGGTGAACGACGCTTGCGTGCTTCTGGGAAAACCCAACGTTTACGCCAGCATCTTCCGCTTCGAAGGGCAGGCGTCGGTATTCTACGCGAAAGAGGGGCCGTGCTACCGCTGCCTCTACCCGGAACCGCCCCCGCCAGGGTTGGTGCCAAGCTGCGCCGAGGGCGGCGTGCTGGGGGTGCTGCCGGGCATTATGGGCTGCGTCCAGGCGCTTGAAGCCATCAAGCTGATCCTCGGCAAGGGAGACTCACTCATCGGGCGTCTGCTGCTTTTTGACGCGCTGGCCATGAAGTGGCGCGAGTTGAAGCTGCGCAAAAATCCTGGGTGCCCCGTCTGCGGAGAACATCCGACGATCACGGGGTTGATTGATTACGAACAGTTCTGCGGCATTCGCGGAGAGGAGCATCACGTGGAAACCAACGTACCTGAGATTACTCCGGTTGAGCTCAAGCACCTGATCGACTCGGGCAAACCGCCGGTGATCATTGACGTGCGGGAGCCGCACGAATTCCAAATCTGCCGCATTCCCGGCTCTTCGCTTATTCCGCTCGGCGAAGTCCCGGCGCGCATGAATGAGCTCAACACCGCGGATGACATCGTGGTGCATTGCCGCTACGGCGCCCGCAGCGCCAAGGCGGTGAGCTTTTTGATGAACTCCGGCTTTCGCAAGATCAAAAATCTGAAGGGCGGCATCCTGGCATGGTCAGATGACGTGGACCCAACCGTACCCAAGTATTAGGTGAATTTGTACCGGCGTTCTGCGAAGCCTAACGCTGCTCTAACCTGGTTCGCATGCATCGCAAATAGGGTGATGTATGCGAACCACAGGTCAACTATCCCCGAGGGCGCGGTTGAGGTTGAAGGCGGCGCTGATTAATCCCAGGTGCGTGAAAGCTTGGGGGAAGTTGCCCAGCGCTTCGCCGGCGGGTCCGGACTCTTCGGAAAAAAGGCCGACATGGTTGGCCCGTTTTAGACACTGCTCGAACAGCATAACCGCCCGGCCGAGTTGCTTTTCGTCGCGGCTGCCCGCCCGCGTCAACGCTTCCACGTACCAGAAGCTGCACATATTGAACGTTCCTTCGTATCCCACAAGCCCATCCTGCGTTTCGGCCAGGTTATACCGGATGATGGCGCCGTCTGCGAGCAGTCCACCCTCTTTGGGCGGACGTCCGATGGCGCTAAGCGTGGAGACCATGCGCGGGTCGCTGGGCGACATGAAGAAAACCATCGGCATCATCAATACCGAGGCGTCTAGCACCTCCGCGCCGTAATGCTGCACAAAAGCCCGCCGTTTTTCGCTCCATCCGCAGCGCATGATTTCTTCATAAAGCTCGTCCCGCCGTTTGATCCAATCGGTGAGATTGGCGGGGAATGCGCGTTTGATGGCCAGGCGGATTCCACGGTCGAGCGCCACCCAGCACATGAGTTTCGAATAAACGAACTGCTGAGGTCCGCCGCGCACTTCCCAAATGCCATTATCGGGCCTCCCGGAATTCGCCGCCACCCAGTTGACCATACGCCGGAGGTAGTTCCACAACTCATATGAAATCGGATTAACATATTTGTTAAAAAGATAAACGGAATCCAGCAACTCGCCGTAAATATCGAGTTGAAGCTGCTCGGAGGCTGCGTTGCCGATCCGCACCGGGCGCGATCCCCGGTAGCCTTCAAGGTGGCCAAGCGTTTCTTCGGTGAGTGTGCGCCGCCCGTCAATTCCATAAACGGTTTGGAGCGTGCCATCCGGCTCTACTTCCCGGCAGCGCGCTTCGATCCAGCTCATGAAACGCAAGGCTTCGTCGTTGAGTCCGACGCGCAGCAATCCGTAAACTGTGAACGCCGAATCGCGGATCCAACTGCACCGGTAATCCCAATTGCGGGACCCTCCCACCCACTCGGGAAGGCTGGTGGTGGGCGCGGCAACAGGGGCGCCCGTGGGTTCGTAGACCATCAGTTCCAGCGCCAACGCCGAGCGATGCACCCATTCTCGCCAGCGGCCCCGATAGGAGCACCGCGACAGCCATTGCCGCCAGTACTCCACCGTCTGCTCCATAAGGTCAAGCGCCTGCTGCGGCGACGCTGCGCCCAAGGGGCCCGCTTGCTCGCGGGCAAGCTGGAAGGCGGCCGTTTGTCCCGTCTCGAGAGTGAAATCAGCCGTCACCCCGCAGCCCTCCGCTTTTAGGGGAATGCTCGACGCGAGCGCGAGACTCAGGCCGGGCGAGTCGAAAGTGGCGCCATCCGCCGTAATCTTGGTTTCGTGGGCGGCGCGCGCGTAATTGAAGGCTGGTTGGCAGGCGAGGCGGAAGCGCATGGTTCCGCGTGTCGACCGGACTAAACGCACCAGAGGCCTGGCTTCGTCTGGTTGTTGAGGAAGGGCAGGCAACATGGGCATGAAGTCGATCACTTCGCCCGCCGCGCCAGCTCCGAGAAAGCGCGTGATCAGCACATTCGTGTCCGGCCAGTAGTATTGTTGCGTCTTAAACCCATCCGAGGCGGGCGCGATCTGGAATCGTCCGCCCTTCTGGTCATCAAGGATGGCCGCAAAAACACTGGGGGAATCAAACCGCGGCCAACACATCCAGTCGATAGACCCCTCCTTGCTGACGAGGGCCGCCGTGTGCATGTTTCCGATAATGCCGTAGTCTTCGATGGGTTGGTACATGACGTCTCCGCGCGCGCCGAATCTGTATTGTAGCTCAGGGTCCGTTTTTTTGACCCCGCGGCCTTTCCAATTTCGGATTTCAGAAGGATCGTTTAGTGGGATGCTGCGCTGATGTCATCCTGAGCGCAGCGAAGGACCTGCTTGTAAGGTGTGAGAAAAGCAGATTCTTCGCTGCGCTCAGAATGACACCATGAGGAATTCCAGCCCCCGCTCAAATGCTATGTTTGACCGAAAATGGGTATCAGTCATTTCCTGTTTCTTCACCCGCAGCCGAGCTTAACGGCTCTGGGAAATCCAGCGACGCTTGCTGGCTTGGGATCTGAGCGGAGAAGTGCGCGCCCCACAGCATGACGAGCGAGCTGGCGTAAGCCCAGAAGAGAAGCGTGACGGGAACCGCGAAGGGGCCGTAGGTAGCCCGAAAGTGAAATAGGGGTAGCGTGAGGAAGTAAATCAGCTTGACGATTTCAGTGGCAACGCCCGCGAGGATCGCCGCCGGGAGAACCTGCCGCGCCGGCGCTTTCCCATTGGGCAGCAGAGTGTAAATCATAAAATAGATGGCGATCATCAAGGGAACGGAAACAAGCTCGATCGTAAGCCGTGAAAGCGCCGCAACCACAACTTGTCCCGGAATCCAGCCCAGAAGGAAGTTGATGGCGCCTTCAAGTCCGCCGGCAACGGCCAGGGAGAGCAGCGCCAGCAGCCCAGAGGCGACGGCCAGAAGGAAGCTCACGAAGATGTTGCGCCAGATGTTACGGTTAGGCTCAATCTTCCAGACCTTATTCAACGCCACCTCAAGCGGCAGGAAGACGCCGGAGCTGGTGTAAAACATCAGAACGACTGAGATTATTTCGATCCGGCGGCGCGCCTCCGCCATGGTGGTGAGGCCCTTCACCACAAAGTCCGCGCCCGTAGGAAGGTTGGCCTGGACGAGCTGGATGATCACCGCGTAGACGCCGTCCCAGTGCAAGGCCTGGTGGCACAGCGTCAGAAGAATCAGTGTGAAAGGAAAGAAGGCGAGCAGGGCGTTGGCGGCGATGGAAAAGGCGTAAACGTGCGCTTCTGTTTCGAGCAGATAGCGGAAGCTCGGGCGGAAGTCGCTCGCCGCCCACCAGTCGCGCATCGCGCCCAGCGCGCTCGCTTTCGCCGCTGCGGCTTTTTCGGCAAGGCGCGACTTGAGTGTTTGCGGTTCGTCCACGGTGTTAATTTGTAGCGCAGGGTTCCCTACTTGAGTAGGGTTTAACACTGCGGCTTTTTAGCGGTCCCGACGAAAAGCCGCAGAGTTTCAACAGCAAAACTCTGCGCTTGTATCTTGGTTTTCATCCTCGTTTTGGTTTTTTGAGCTGTACTTTTGGTTGCACGAGATATGCCGCTGCCTTGCTGGGGGGG
>JBOGJY010000326.1:0-2476 GCA_050745325.1 Terriglobia bacterium | reverse complement strand
GTCTGTCATTCTGAGCGCAGCGAAGAATCTGCTTTTCCCACTGATTTACAAACAGATCCTTCGCTGCGCTCAGGATGACAGGCAAATTTGCTGTAGCGTAATGACGCGCTGAGCTTAAGTGAACAGTATTGCCGCAAAGGCGCATTGGAGATTAGGCCCGGAAGACAACACGGGGCCGGACCACCGTGTTATACTTGCCCGAAAGAACTGTGGTGCAGCCGCTATGAAAAGGTGTCCGAGTTGCGAGGCAAGCTATCCCAGCCGCTTCAGCATGTGTCCGCAGGACGGATCGAAGCTGGTCGAATCCGGCGGGTGGTCGGAAGGCAGCGTCATCCGCGGAAAATACCGCATTTTGGGCAAAGTCGGCCAGGGTGGCATGGGGGCGGTCTATAAGGCCACGCACGTAACGTTTGAAGAGCTGCGGGCCGTCAAGGTAATGAACCCGGAGCTTCTCGGGGACGCGCTTTTCGTGAAGCGGTTCAAGCAGGAAGCCGTCATCGCCCGCAAGCTCGACCACCCGAACGCCGTTCGCGTGGACGACATTGATGAATCCGAAGATGGGCTGCCCTTCATGGTGATGGAGTACATTGAGGGGCAAAGCCTGAAGGGCCTGATCGAGCAGCACGGCCCACTCCCCCCAGCCCGCGTCTGCTCCATCGTCAGGCAAGTTGCTTCCGCCCTCAATGCCGCGCACCGCCTGGGCATGGTGCACCGCGATATCAAACCCGCAAACATCGTCTTGATTCAGACACCGGAGGGCGAGCAGGCGAAGGTGCTCGATTTCGGCATCGCTAAAATCAAGGAATCGCGCGCGGGCGATAGCGGCATGACGCTGACCGGCACGGGCATGGTGATGGGAACGCCGCAATATATGTCTCCCGAGCAGGCTCTTGGTAAGCGCGGAGACCAGATCGACGGCCGCTCAGACCTCTATTCGCTGGGCGTGGTGATGTACCAGATGCTCACGGGTACCCTGCCTTTTAAAACCGATACCACCATGCAGCTCCTGCTGGCCCACATTAACACGCCACCGCGGCCTCTGCTTGAGGCGAGACCTGACTTGAATATTTCGCCTGCGCTTGCGCGCGTGGTGATGACGTGCCTGGAGAAAGACCCCAACCTGCGGCCGCCCACCGGCGAGGCTCTTATTCAGGGTTTAGCGGCTGCGGGGAGCGGAACCCGTGAAGGAGCGCCGCTTGACGTAGAGAGTTCCGGCATGGCCACCATGATTGCCACTCCGGCGGCGCTGGCGGAAACCTACGCGGCGCCGAAGGCGCCAACCTTAGCCCAAGCCTCTGCGGCGTCCTCCGCAACCGCAACTGCGACACCGCCGGCACTCGAAGCACCGTCAATTGCGGTAGCGCCTCCTGCGGCGCACAGGCCGCGCTGGGTTATGGGTTTAATAGCGGCGCTGATCGTGATCGCGTTGGGCGGCGGAGCGGTGTGGGGCGGCTTTCACTTTGGCTATTTCAAAAGCCTTTCCCCGGAAGCGCGGACTCAGGCGGGACCACTTGCAAACACAGCGCCAAACGTAAACCAGCCAGCCGCGGTTCAGCCTCCGGCGACTCTCTCATCGACCACCGCGGGACCAGGAGCCTTGGCAGAATCAACCCAGCCTACCCAGCCAGGGGCCTCATCCGCGCCGCCTCCTGCGGAATTAAAGCCGGACGAGGTGAAAACATCCGCCCTCAAGAGCTTGGCCACAAAGGGCGTAGGCCGCACGGTCAAGACCAATCCGGCGCAGCCAGTTCATGAGACGGCGACGCCACAACAGGGCGCCTCCGGGCGGCTTGGCGAGCGCCAGGAAGTGGCCAGCGCGGGCCCGGCGCCCGCCGCTTACAACCCATCTCTCGCCACCGTGGTTCTGGCTACCGCTCCGGGAGCGGAGATTTATATCGACGGTAAGAAGGCAGGGACCGCCAGTTCTACAGGACAGTTGACGGTACAAAACCTGGCCGCCGGCGTACACAGTCTTCGAGCCACGCTTCCGGGGTTCAACGATATCGATTCTAACTTCAACTTGCCGCCCGGAGGAACCGGCTTTTTGAACGCCAAGTGGGGCGCAACGCAGGCGACGCTGGCGCCCAGCGTAGCAAGGCAACCGCAGAGCGGATCACCGGCTACGTCGAACGCTCAACCGGGCGCTGCCGTAGCCGCAAGTTTCCCGGTGGAGTATCTTCACCGGCTCGGATCATCCAAGGGGCTGCTGGCGATCGAAGGGCGGACAGTTCGATATCAGCCTTCGAATGGAAAAGACGCGTTCACTGCGCCGCTGACTGGCATCCGTTGGGGATCGAATGGCGGCGCCGAGTTTTATGTCCGGCTTGCGGACGGCAAGACAGTCAAGTTCCGCTCCAGCTCTTCCACCGCCATTCTCTCTGCGCTTCACCGCGCCGCGACCGCCCCATAGCGAGTTTGTGTGGCAACTGCGGTTGTAGCGGCGGCCTCTGGCCGCCGGTCTTTACTATTTAAAAAC
>JBOGJY010000325.1:0-21651 GCA_050745325.1 Terriglobia bacterium | reverse complement strand
GTCATTCTGAGCGCAGCGAAGAATCTGCTTTTCCCACTGATTTACAAACAGATCCTTCGCTGCGCTCAGGATGACATCACATGCAGCATCCCACTAAACAATCCCATGGTTGACGTCAAATCCGTATGAGTATCCATAGCGGCTCTACCGCGGCCACCTTGCTTCGAGAGGAGGAAAGTTTGGAAACGGAGCATGAGGTTCCCGCTGGTACCAGTATGCAACGGATGCAATGTCATCCGCCAGTGGCTGATAGGTGCGGTTTGGCCACCATCCGAGAGCCTGCACCGTGACGCGAAGGTCACTTTGAAAGCAGACTGGGTCCATGATGTGCCAGCGGTACAGGCTCCACTTGGGAGGACCGTTACCTTCCTTATCTTTAAGCGTGTTCCCCGTATAGGCGTTAGAATAGACTTCCGGGAAGCCGTAGCTGCCTCCAAAGTAGTCTTCTGTCCCTGTCCCGCAAATGGTGGGGAATTGTTTATCGCCGTCGATGTAAAATTTGACTTCACCTTCCCCGAACCAGCCGTCCGATAATTGAGTCCAAGCAATAAAGGTCCCAACATAACGGCCGTCTCCTCTCAGCCCTTCGGCGATCGTGTGCACCGGGGAGGATCGCCTTGTCGTGGCGCGACGCCACTGGGCGTGAAAATAACCCGCGTCTTCCGGAACCCCGGTTAACGCATAGTCAATCTGATAGGTCATCAGGCTGAGAGCCTTCGAGGCTTCGTTGGTGAACGTAATTTTAGCGTGACGTCTGAACGGCATTGGCCAATAGCAGTTAAGCGCCGACGTAGGATTATCGACGACGGCAAGCGAGTTAACGGGCGCAAACAAATCATGACCAATTGCGAAGAAATCGGTCAGGGGGACCTCAATCGACGGCGACGATTCATGATCCCAGTAAAAACGAAGCACACAGGCGCGGCCATTGCCGGCAAAGCTCGTCTCCGTGGCCATCCAGATGTGCTCGATAACACCGGGGCCATCGGTATCCATGATCGTAAGGGTCTCACCCGCTTTGGGCTTAACGAAGGGGCTTACCTTCCACCCTTGGCCGAGGTGAGCGGCCGCGGCCGAAAAAGGAAGGTTGGAATTTGGTACGGCTTTCGCTCCCATTCCTTTTTCTCCTGTAGGATTTTCAGGAGATATCTGCCGGCTCTCATGAGGGACCAACAACGGTAACGCGCCGAGTCCAAGATTGAGGGAAGGCGCGGAAGAGCTTGGCGCGGACGGAACTCCCAACGGCTTGGACAACAACAATCCAGGCGCGGCGAGCATGGACCACAAGAAGCGCTTTCTGGGGAGGTTCTGCATCGAGTTTTCCTTGCGTGAAATTTGGTTCTTAAAGTTTTGGACTCAACCTGTGCGGTGGGAGATCTCTTCCAAGCCCGTGCCTTTATGTGCTTCCGGCCCGGGGGCATCTTCGTTGCTACCCCCAGGCCGGAAGCTGCACTCCATCACGGCCGCCGCTCAGCGAGGCTTACCGCCTCAGAATTGCAGCCGGACGGTAAACTCCATGCGTCTCATCGACGTTGAGTTGGCTTTGAGGTAGGTACCCTGCAGGCTCGTGATTTGGCCAGCCAAGGAACTATCAACTGTCAAGTTTGGCTCACCCAGAGGGGCATAGTTCAAGGTGTTATAGTTCTCCCATCGGATTTGGAGAACCGTATCCTCGTTGAGAGGCGTCTTGAAGTTGAACTCTTTCCATAAGGCCCAGTCGGTCCCGACGAAGCCCGGCCCGCGGATACTGCCTCGCGCTGCATTCCCCCAACGGCAGCACTGTACAGCTTGGCCCGGAAACTGGGGAGCCTCGAAAGCCGCAGGGTTGAACCATTTAGCGGTAGTCTTATTGGCGGGGTATATGGGAACTCCAGGTATGCGGTCCGGTCTTTGACCCCAATCGGCGTTAAGCGTGCTCCCACTACCGAGGATTGGCGAAAGCGCAAAGCCATCCGCGACGGTGGTAACGCCGTTGAACTGCCAGCCGCCTGCCAGCGCCTTTGTTATACCCTTAGCGCTGGAACCCCACCGCATTCCAGGGCCATAAGGCAATTGCCAATTGTGGGTTAACGTCCAAACAACCGCGCGGTCTTGATTCGTGCCGACTCCATAGGATCCCTCGCGGTCGTAAGGGTCGGCGCCTTGATCTCCCCACGCGAAGCCGGCGATCTCAGTATCCAAAGCCTTGGACCAAGTAAATGAAGATGTGAGGGAATAACCGTGGGAAAAGCGTTTGTCCACAACAAATTGTAAGGCGTTATAATTGGAGTTCCCACCGTTGTTTCTACTGCCAATCCCCTGAGACAAGCCAAACGCTTGGTAATAGGGGCGGCGGCTCTGAATGCCCCCGGCGCCGATATCCGCCGCGTTTATGTTGGGATCCCAAGCTAAATCGGTACCCTTGGTTCCAACGTACCCAAGGGAGGCGGTTGCATTGCTGCCAAGCCGGTGCTGCACCGTGAAATTCCATTGATCCACGTGCTCGGTTGGCGTATAGGCTGGATTAAAGTATATGCTTTCGCCCGGGAGCGCCTGCAAATGGCCCGACGACGGCGCGTTAAAAGGTGGAGGCGAAGGCGGCGCCTGCCCCAGAGGAAATATAGGCTGATAGATGTTGGACGGAACCACGCTTTGTGTTGGCGCAATGGGGTAAACGATCGACAGCGCCTGGAAAGTGCTTGAGTAGTTGGTCGCGAAATAACTCCGTCCGAAGCCGGCCCGCACCACGGTGGCGTTTGTAAGCTGGTAGGCGAGACCTACACGCGGCGAAAATCCCTTGTGATAACCATCGACGTTGGTAGTCGACGACACCCCACCCAGATTGGCCAGAAGGATTTGGCCGGTGTTGGGATCAAAATTAGCAAGACCTCCTTTGAGGTCCGTTTCATCCGGGCCGAAATAGTCCCACCGTAGGCCATAATTAAAGGTCAGTTTCGGATTAATCCGCCATGTATCTCCGCCGTAAACGGCGGTCCTCCATTGCCTTTCATGGGGAATGAAGTTATAAACTCCCCGGTTAAAGGAGTCGGGCAGGCCAAGCAAAAACGACGCCGCTCCGAGTCCAGACCCGGGCGTATTCGGGTTTGCGGTAGTCAGTTGACCAAACTCGTAACCACCTTCCGTATGGGCGTTGATGGTAAACAAATCCTCCATGTTGCGGCGGATGTCAAATCCCCACCGGAGCTGATGGCGTCCCTTCATCCAAGTCCAATCGTTGGCGCCCTCCCAGACATCGATAATATCCAGGCGAGGGAGCGCCACATTGGTGAAGCCGGGCCCCTCGGTGAAGGAGCCCACAGGACCGTCAATAATAAGGCCGGCAAGCCCGCCCGTTATCTTGCCCCCGAGGTTCAAGCCGGGGAGACCCACCTGGTTATTTGTGTCGAGGTTTGCGTCAGCCTGATAGCCCTGGAGATGCCAACGGAGCACGCCGCCGCGGAATGTTGCCACTAAGGTGGGGCTAAAAATGTGGGTAAAGCCCGTCGCCACCTGATCGTTATGCGTGGGGACTATCTCTGCGGCAAGACCCCCAAGTGGTGGACCGCCGGCTACTACGCCAAACACTCCCGGGGTATTCAAATACGACTTCATGTAAGTATTGCGTACAAAGAGCTTGTTGCTATCCGAAATATTCCAATCATAACGCACATCGAATTGATCCGTGCTGAACACCGTTGGGCCGCTGCCGAGATAGTTCAAGTCATAGGGGTCAGAGCTATTCTGATTGATGTTGGGCAGTGGCACAAGGCTGAGAAGCTTCTGGGAAACCAGATTGATTTGACTCGTGGGGATCATGTTGTCTTGAAACTGGATTCTTCCCGTTCCGTCCGCATTCCCCGTAAGGGGATTAAAAATGGGACTCGTCGCTGCCAAGGCGCTGAAATCTCCATTTCGCCAAGCCAGAGTAGGCACACTCGCGGTGAGGGAACTTTTTTCGACCCGCCGCAAAAACTGGTAGTCCCCAAATATGAACATCTTATTCTTGCGGATGGGACCTCCGACGCTGAAAGCCCCTTGGTTTTGATTGAACGGCGCCGGCCCGGTTCCTTTGCCTTGGGGTCCGGTGCCAGGGATTTTCTCGGTGAATGGATCAGCGGCAAACGTCGCGTTGTTCATATTGTCCCACCACACCGAGCCGTGTATCTGATTCGTCCCCGATTTTGTAACGAACTGAGCAATCAATCCCGCCGTGTTGCCAAACTCGGGATCGTAATTGCTGGAAGACAGTTTTGCCTCGGATACCGAGTCTTCGTTCGGAACAAATACGATCTGGTTGCTAAAGCAGCAAGCCGTGTCCGTGATGCCGTCGATCAAGTATTCGTTGGCGCCGAACCACATTCCGTTCACGGTAACCGAAGTAGCTCCGCTCGGGGTTTCGCCTTCCCCGATTTGAAGATAGTTCTCGACGGCCCCAGGCACAACATCGAAAAGCTTGCTGAGATTGTGCGCCATCACCGGGAGAGCTTGGATGGTCCTTTCGTTGATATTTCTCGAGACCTCCGTTTTCTCGCTTTGCAGGAGCAAGGGCGCTGCGGTCACGGAAACCACTTGGGCCACCCTTCCCAGGTCGAGTTTGCAATCGATCCGCGCCGTGGAGTCAACCTCCAGGGTAACGTGCTCTTGGGCAAAGCGCTTGAACCCGGGAGCCTCCACCGCCACTGTGTAAATGCCAGGGCTGAGGTGTGTGATGGTGTACAAGCCGGTAGAATCCGTAACGCCCCTGGTCACAACACCGGTTCTCTCTTCAGTCACGGTTACGTTTGCGTGAGGAACTATGGCCCCGGAAGGATCACTCACGAACCCGCTAATTGTGCCCCAAGTTGCCTGAGACCATGCGCTTGAGGCGCAAAGAGACGCGAACACTGCGCCGATGAAAACTAATGATAGAACCTTTTTCATGGTTGCCTCCCATTTGGCCGTGATTGAGATGTCAAGCTTCCCGGCGTTCTGGCGTGCAATGACCACGCGGACCCAATCGCCCCTCCTTCGCAGGGCTCGCGGGACCTATCAAGGTTACATTCTCCTCCCACAACTCCAGCGGACCCATCTTTTAACATAGCTAAAAATCTCTTGTCAAGGAGAAAATGAAACGACAATACTATGGCAAGAAAGCCATTCGCGCTACCCTCTTGATCCGCCAAACAGCAAATCGTAGATGTAGCTTTATTTACATTTAGTTAAAAAATTATTTTGCACTTACGACGTGATCCAAAAGTTTCTCTGCGCCCTCAAAGTGGTCGTATGACAACGTTTCATTTATCTTGAAGCGCGGTTCTTTCTGTTATAAAATAATCCGTTTTCAACATCCGTCTTCTCTCGGGGGCGCCCTCTAAACCCTCTAAACTTGGGAGGCCTTGGTTTGCATACAATTCGGGATGTTGCACGGCTTGCAGATGTATCGCTGGGTACTGCCTCAAAGGTAATCAATAAAAAAGGCTTCGTTAGCCACGATCTCATGCAGCGCGTCCTAAGCGCGATGGAGGCGTTGGATTATCACCCTGACCAAATAGCGCGAAGCCTCAAGGTTCGCCAAACTCAAACCATCGGAATGGTCATACCTGATGTCACCAACCCCTTTTTCACGGACGTCATAAGAGCCGTTGAGAACGAGGCTCGCGCCCACGGCTATTTGCTAATCCTTTGTGATTCCAACGAAAATACGGTCCTCGAGCAAGCCAATCTCAACGCGCTTTTTTCCCGTCGCGTGGATGGTGTATTGATCGCCCCGAGTGATCCCAAAACCGCCCAGGACCGCCTCACCCGGCGGCGATTTCCGCTGGTTTTCTTCGACCGGATCCCGCCCAATTTCACAGGCTCTGCTGTTGTGACTGATAACCTTGCGGCAGCTTATGACGCCACTCGCCATTTGATTGGTTTAGGCCACCAGCGCCTCGCCACGATTACAGGCCGGCTCAAGCTGTCGAACGGTCTGGATCGTTTGGAAGGTTTCCGGAAAGCGCTACAGCAGGTGGGCCTCTCCCTCCCAGATGAGTATTTGCAGCGGGGTGACTTCCAGTTCGAAAGCGGGTACCGCTGTGGTTTGCAGCTTCTCCAGCTTGCCGTTCCTCCCACCGCCATTTTCTGCTGCAACAACAAAATGACGCTCGGCTTAATGCGCGCTCTGGCCGAACTGGGCGTTCCTTGTCCCGGCCACGTGAGTGTATTGGGGTTTGACGATTTTGACTGGGCTGCCAATTTCAGCCCCCGGTTGACCACCGTCGCTCAGCCAACTTGTGAAATGGGCAAACAGGCAATGCAGATGCTACTGCGCAAAATAGAATCCTTTAAGGAGGGGGCTGACGGTGACGAAGAGAAGGTGGTGGTGCTCAAGGCTGAGCTGCGCGTGCGAGACTCGACGGCCGCGCCCTTTTTTGACGAACGATGAGGCATCACGGCGATACGGCGCAGTCCGCCGCCAAATTTCTTAGAGAATACCTTTGCCAGCCCTCCGGATGCGTCCAATTCTACAAGCAAACTGAGACGGAGCTTGCCGGGTCGCACAAGTCCCTTCGGAAAATCGTAGCCCCCCAAGAACAGGTAGTCCGCAACTTATTCATGTCCGGTTTCGACTTTCCCATTCGTCATATAAGTGGAGGCCGTAAATCAGGCCTGAAAAAGAGGCGCCAAGCCGGTTGGGCGTTAAATTCGAATGAACTAGGGAAAGGAAAGCGCGAAAATGGACACATTTCTCCCTCCCATCGAAAAGCCCAAGGGGCTAATGATGAAGCTGGCGTATTACTTTACGCGCCGGCAATTTGGCAAGGTGCTTACACCGCTGAAAGTGCACTCCGCGCGGTTGCCGCTAGCATTCGGTCTGTTCTATGGGAAGGTCAGCAAGCTGGACAAAAAGCTGCTGCTTCCGCCGGAGACTGTCATGCTCATTCGTGCGCAGGTGGCGCGTATTAACGTCTGTCTTTTCTGCATGGATATCGGCCGGTTGTTCACGATCAAAGCGTCGATGAATGAAGCCAAATTCGATGCGCTGGAGCAATAACGCACCAGCGCTCTTTTTAACGATCGAGAGCGCGCAGCATTGGACTACGTGACAGAGCTGACCAGGGATAAAAACGTTAACCCGGACACTTTTGCTCGCATGTCCCACTATTATTCCGAACGCGCGATCTGCGAAATCGTCTGGCTGGTTGCCAGCGAACATTTATACAACATGACCAATCTCGGCCTGAACATCCATTCGGACATGCTCTGTGACGTCAGCAGGATGAAGAGATAGCGTCGCATGACAGGGTGCTTCTTAAGTCCGCAGCTTAGACTTATGTCCGGTTTCGACTTCTCCATTCGTCGTAGTGGTAGAGGCCGAACATCAGGCCTCAAAGAAGAGGCGCCAAGCTGGCTTGGCGCTAAAATCGAATAAAAACAGGAAAAGGAGAGCAATTATGCAAGCACGAATGAAAAACCCGGCAATGATCGTTCCTGACGCCTTGCAGGCCCTGCTGGCCCTGGCGGCGTCCACAAAAAAGGGCGGCCTCCCGGAGCGGACGCTCGACCTGGTCCACCTACGCGCGAGCCAGATCAATGGCTGTAGCGTCTGCGTGGACATGCACTCTCGCGACCTCAAGAAGGCAGGCGAGACAGATGATCGCCTTTTCGCCGTGGCGGCGTGGCGGGATGCGCCATACTTCACCGATGCCGAACGCGCCGCCTTGGCGCTCACTGAGGCTGTCACTCGGCTCAGCGACCGGGCGGATCCGGTACCCGATGAGATCTGGCAGGAGGCCACCCGGCACTACGACGAGCCGGCGCTTGCAGCGCTGCTCGTCGCCATCGCCAATATCAACGTCTGGAACCGCCTCAATGTCACCACCCGGCAAGTGGCGGGTGAGTGGGCGAAGTCGGCAGAGGCGCAGAAGTGGGTAGAAAGGGCCTCGGCCTCCCGCTGAGCGGCGTGGGGCGGTGCGGTCATCGCGAAACTTGGCAGGTACTACCTAAAGACACCTGAAAGGAGAAGCAAAATGGCGAATTTTATGTATTTATTCCGGAGTAATCCCGCAGCCTATCGGTCGATGTCCCCCGAGCAGATGCAACAGATTGTGAAAAAATGGATGGACTGGAGAGGCGCACTGGAAAAGAACGGCCAGGTTAAGCAGCTCGGAGAGCGATTGGACGGAACGGGCAAGGTTGTGCGGGGCAAGGCCAAGGCGGTCACCGACGGGCCCTACGTTGAGGTCAAGGACTTCATCCAAGGCTACATGATCATCGACGCCAAGGGTTTGGATCAGGCGGTAGAGTTGGCCAAGGGCTGCCCAGTCTTGGAGGGCGAAGGATCGGTAGAGATCCGCTCTTTCGTTTCCATGTAGGGGTTCTTCATCCAGCAGGGTACTTAAAAACGCCTGAAACGGTCATCCCGATCCCGCAGGGCGGGACGCCGCGCGGGGCGACGAAGGATCTCCGTATTGGCGTGATTCTACAAATGCCGGGATTCTTCTCCCGCCCTGCGGGATTAGAATGACATGCGTAGAGTCTTTTTCAGCAACTTGCCAGGAGGCCCTTTACGGAAGACGTAGCGGGATTAGTCGACCATCTTTTCCGCCGGGAGGCGGGAAAGTTAGTCTCTTATTTAACCAAGATTCTCGGGTTGGACCACCTCGACCTGGCCGAGGACGTGGTCCAGGACACCCTTTGCCGGGCCATGGAAACGTGGTCTATTCACGGCCTTCCCGACAATCCTTCCGCTTGGCTCATGCGGGTGGCCCGCAACCGGGCCATCGATCTTCTGCGGCGTGACGATCAATTCCGCTACTTCGTCCCAGAGCTCGTCTACGCCTTGAAGCTGCGGGAAGAGCTTCCCGGGGAGACGCCAGCCTTTGAGATGGAAATCCAGGACGACCAGCTCCGCATGATGTTTTCCTGCTGTCACCCGGAACTTTCAACCGAAGCCCAAGTGACACTCATTCTTAAGACACTTTGTGGTTTCAGTGTTTCCGAGATCGCCCACGCTCTACTAGCCAGCGAGGATTCCGTCGAGAAAAGACTGGGCCGGGCGCGGAAACTGTTCCGGCTTTCGGGAATTTTCGTGGAAATCACCGGCGCTTCGGATATCTCCAAGCGCCTGGAGGTGGTCTACCAGGCCATCTACCTTCTTTTCAACGAGGGTTATCACGGCAGCCGATCCGAACGGACAGTGCGGGAGGACCTTTGTTTCGAGGCCATCCGCCTGGCGCTTCTTTTAAGCGAGCATCCGGAAGGGGAAAAGCACAAGACCCATGCCCTGCTGGCCCTCCTTTGTTTCCACGCGGCCCGTCTTCCCGGCCGGATGGACGAAGAAGGCGGCTTAGTCCAACTGGAAATACAGGACCGTTCGAAATGGGACCGGGATTTGATCGGGAAGGGATTCCATTTCCTGGAAAAATCCTCGATGGAAAACGAATTGAGCGAGTATCACCTGGAAGCGGGTATCGCCGCTTTGCATTGCGCGGCCCCGACCTATGAGAAAACAGAATGGGCCAAAATCCTGGAACTTTACGACACGCTTTACCGGTTGAAACCCTCGCCCATCGTAGCCTTGAACCGGGCTGTTGCACTGGGCAAAGCCCTGGGGCCGGAAGAAGGTTTGGCTGAACTAAGCAAGATTCCCGATCCTGCCAAGCTCAAGGGCTATCCCTTTTATCCGGCGGCCCAGGGGGAATTTCACCTTCTTGCAGGCCGCCCGGCGGAGGCGGCGAAGCACTTTGAAAAAGCCGTAAAGCTGGCCCGGACCCGGTCCGAAACCAATTTTTTCGAGCGCAAGTTAAGGGCTTGCCGGTGTCGCAACGTGACCTGAACGGCTGCCCTGAGATCTTTCTGACAAGTACGGGTCATACCTGCAGGACAAGCAGTAGAAGGATATAAATCCACAAAGCGTACATGAAGTGCCAATAAATAGCAGTTACGTCGAGTATTTTCCGGCTCTTGAGGCCCCTGGCGATTTTGGGTCCCTGAAAAGCTGCGATCAGGAGCGCCACGAGACCTCCCAACAGATGCAGACCGTGCGCCGCCGTAAGCAGATAAAAGAAAGAGGCGCTGGGGTCTGTCGCCAGAAAAACGCCGTGGCTGGCGAGATCGCGCCAAGCGGTTAATTGACCGGCGATGAACGCTAGTCCTAGCGCAAGCGTGACGTATAGCCAGACGAGAAACCGCCGGGGGAGACCAGCCGTAAGACAACCCCGTGAAAACTCGAGCGTCAAACTGCTGACCAGCAGGATGACGCTGTTCAAGTAGACGATCCAGGGCAGGGCGGTGGAAACCCATTGCCGCGAGCCACCCTTGAGCGCGACCCAGGCGCTGGTGAGGGCGGCAAAGAACATGACGATCGCAATGATGGCAACCCAGATTCCTGCGACCGGAGTATCCGCGGACGAAGCGCCTCCACCGGAATTCCCGCCTCCTCTGCCCTGTCCAAAACCGTCATCGCGATGGCTACCTCCACCACCGCCAGTTTTCTCTGGAGCCTTATCTTCTTTAACCGGCGTTAAGATGGAGATTCCCATGGTTCATTTTTCCGGAGACGCGGTTACTACTTTATCGCTCATCCTGGACGGATTCAAACCTTGACGTTCGGGGCAAGGATGCCTCCCAGGCGGTTTTTTGCAAAGGCTGCCATGACGAATGTAAAATGCGTTTGGGGCTTCCCGATTGAGCATACCGGCTGCCGTTTGCCATCTGTTATTTTATTATTTAGGTTGGAGCTTTTCATTTCCTGCGCTTCGGATTTCATTCATGGCGGCATTTCAACGTTGGTGTTTTTTCGCATTGCTCATCGGGCTTCTGCTCGCGGTCGTCTCCCCCTCTATTCCGGCCCAAACGCCTGACACGGCCGCGATTCGAGGTAGGGTAACGGACCAAACTCATACTGCGCTTCCGGGCGTAGAAATAACCGCAACGAATACATTGACGAGCTTCGAACGCACTGCGCGGACAGACGCTTCGGGGAGTTTTTCGCTGGCCGGGCTTCCTGTCGCAGGCGGTTATAGCGTCACCGCGCGGAAGGAGGGCTTTGCTGAAGCTGGCTTGAGTAACATCTCTCTTGTTGGAGGAACCACGGCGCAACTCAACCTTCGGCTCAACGTGGCCGCAGACCACACCAAAATCATGGTGACTGGAACGGCCGGCGAGATACGGACCGACGAGCCCCAACTGGGTGACCGGCTAGGGGCGCGGCAAATGGAAGAAACTCCTCTCATCAACCGGAGGATCACCTACCTTCCGCTGCTCGACGCCGCGAATCGGCCGGCCATTAATGAGGGTGACGTATTCATGAATGAGGATCTTTTCACCACCAACGGCGCAGGGCGGCGTCAAACGTGGTTTGAGGTTGACGGCAACAACGCGATCGACACCTGGGGACGCCAGACCATCTTTGCCAACATCCCCCTTGATTCGGTCGAAGAGATGACAGTGCTGACCAACGCGTTTTCAGCCGAATACGGCTTTACCGCGGGTAGTGTAGTGAACATTGTCACCAAAAGTGGCGGCAATAAATTTCACGGCGACCTTCTCGGATTGTGGCGGCCTTCCGCCACCGAAGCGAAGTTATCCGGCTTCACCACAGCGACGGCGACCAGCGGCAATGACCTGACCAACGATACGCTGGCGCAGGCCTCAGCGGCGCTGTCTGGACCCATCGGGAGCAGTCATCGCACTCAGTTTTTTGCCAATGGCGAGTATAGCTGGCAAGACCGCGCCTCACCGGTTACGTCTCCGGTTGCTCCGGGTAACTTTATCGGCCACTATCGGGGGTGGCTGGCCTTCTTGCGGCTCGATCACCAGATTAACAGCAGGAACAATCTGTTTCTTCGCAGCGATACTGACAGCTTCTTTGACACGAATCCAAATGGCGCGGTCGGCGGAAACACCCTCCCGAGCGTGGATCGTATTTTCAGACGCCGCACCTATTCCGAAGAATTAGGCGAGACGGCCACACTGAGCCCATCGCTGCTCAACAACGTGCGCTTACAGTTCCAACTCGCTTCGCCGATTACCGAGTTTGACCCGGCAATTTACGGGACGGAGTTCTCGGTACCCATCTCGGCGGGAGGCACGTTCGCTTCGGGCGCCTCGCAGTCAGCCCTGCTGATGAATCGCCAATATGAAGTGAGTGACACTCTTTCGGCGACGCGCTCGCGCCATACTGTCGCCTTCGGTGGGGATGCAATCCGGACGCACAACGGCGGCAACAGCAAGGAGTTCGGCGGTCCTATTTATCTTGGCGAATTCGTTTACAATCCTTGCACCCAAGCCCTTTCAGTGTGCGAAAGCCCCTCCTATCTCGATAACATCAGCAATGTGAAGAGCTACACGCAGAGTTATGGCAACGCGCAATACACGGTGAACGATACACTTTGGGCTCTGTTCGCGCAGGATGATTACCGGCTGCGTCCCGATCTGACGGTGAATCTGGGCTTGCGCTACGAGCGGCAGACCTTCACCGATTCAACCAAAGATTTTGCTCCCCGCGCTGGCTTTGCCTACAACGTGCGCGGGGATGGCAAGACCGTGATCCGCGGCGGCTTTGGAATCTACACCTCCCAAATTGTCGATAATTCAGCAGCCAATTACGCCCTCGGAGGCCCCACTGGAATTTTTAACTATACCGCAGCGCCAGGCCAGACCGGCTTTCCCGCGAGCGTCGCAGCGGCGCCACTGCCTGCTTTCCCTGCCGGAGCCATCGCACCCGTGCGCAGTCTCTACGTCCGCCCCGGCGAAAGCGGTTCCCTGAGCCAGTTTTTTCCCACTTCTGTGCTGCTTGGCTACCCCAACGAACTGCTCAGCCCCTATACAGAGCAATGGACTTTTGGCTTTGAACGCGAACTCAAACCAGCTTGGGTGCTCAGCATGGATTATGTTGGTTCGCACAGCGTGAAGGTTAACCGTCCTTTGGATGTTGACCCGCCTTCGCCTTTCATCCGCACCGCGCCGGGCCAGGTTCGCTCCGCACAGGCTGCCAATTGCACTCGCCCTTTGTGGGTTTGGTGGTACAACCAGCAGGGCATCGCCTGCAATCCTGCCAGCCCCACCAGCTCTCAGCCGCCGTATGCGCTCATCCAGAGCGATGTGAACGACGGATTTGGTTATTACGACGCTTTGGATATCGACCTGAACCATCGCTTCAGCCACGGTGTCTCCATGCTCGCCAGCTATACGTGGTCTCACGCCATTGACAACGTTGACCCTGACGTACCCGGCCAAAACCCGAATGATCCGAACTTCACCGGCGCCACCGAAACCGGAAACGCGATCTTCGACCAGCGCCACCGGTTCGTGCTCAGCGGCGAGTATGCCGGTCCGTGGAAAATCAGGCTGGGCGGAGTGGCCACGCTGGGTTCGGGGCTGCCTTATGACATCACAACTGGGGCGACCAATAGCGGAGATATCGGTGGAACCACGGACCGGCCAGTCATTAATGGCGCCGTCGTAGGCCGCAATACGGGGCGCGGCGGGTCCATCTGCGACTTCGCTCCCTTCGTCGAGCGGCCGTTCACGCTGCGAAAAGAGAGTGTAGAGCTCAATCTTAGGGCGGAAGCCTTCAATGTGTTCAACCATCCCAATTTCGTCGGCTACAGCGGCACGTGGGGCGACGGAGCGGCGCCAGGGCCGGGATTTGGGCTGCCGCTCGCGGGCATCACCAACCAGCTTCCCGCGCGTGAGATACAGTTCTCGGCCAAACTGACATTCTGACCGGATGGAGATCGTAGCGCGGACCTGCTTTGCAGGTTTACAGATCACTAAAAATCAAAAGCCGCAGACCCAAACGCGGGTCCTCCGCTCCCCTCATCGCCAGTCCTATCACCTGTCGAAATACCATTGTCCTAGTGAAACGTAAATGCGCCGGATGACGTATAAGGATGTGTGGGGTGCGGCGACTTACCGCCGCTCCGGTAGTTGTAGCACGGGGATCGTTTTTTGTCTGCGATTTGCCACAAATCTCAAAAATCCCCAGCGTTGGAGCACGCGTGTTGCTCTACAAAAAACTACAGCGACGCAGACGTGGCGCAAGTCCGCTATACTTAGATTACGAGTTCGCCTTAGCGTTTTTGGCGCGCTGGGTTACAGAAGACCATCCAAAGTTTTGCCAGGAAGGAACAAGCTGAACATGAAGATTGTGCAAAAGCCCGGAGGCAGTGGCGCCCCTCTTTTCGCATTGCGGCGGGGGGCAGGCTTGCTCCTTTTGATTGTGCTGCCTAGCCTCGCG
Organism: Terriglobia bacterium; assembly: GCA_050745325.1. Lineage (GTDB taxonomy): Bacteria > Acidobacteriota > Terriglobia > UBA7540 > UBA7540 > RH2-MAG17b. Next base: position 7,466 of record JBOGJY010000325.1, on the reverse strand, counting down.
TTGCTTCCAGCTTGTTCGAGTAACAATGCGCAAGGAAATACGGTGAAGCCCGCCGCGCGCCCGCCGGTACCCGTCATGGTAGCTGTGGCAACCGAGGAAACCGTTCCGGTGCAGCTTGACGTGATCGGGACAGGGGAGGCTTATTCCACCGTTTCCGTGAAGTCGCTCGTGCAGGGGGAAGTGCAGCGGGCTTACTTCCGGCAAGGGCAATATGTTGAGAAGGGACAGACGCTCTACTCCATCGATCCTGCGCCCTTTGAAGCGGCGCTCGCGCAGGCCCAGGCGAGTGTTGCCAAAGACCAGGCCCAGTTGCAATACGCGGAGGCGCAAAATCAGCGGTACACGGACTTGTACAAGCAAGGCATCGTTTCACAGGACCAATACGACCAATATCATTCGACGGCCGCACAGTTAGAGGCCGCGCTTCGCGCCGACCAGGCGGCGGTGAGGAACGCCCAAATCCAGCTTGGCTATTGCACCATTCGCTCACCGCTCGAAGGGCTGACGGGAGCGTTTCAGGTGGATCAGGGCAACTTGGTGAAGGTCAATGACGTGCCGATGGTGGTAATTAACCAGATCAAGCCGATCTACGTTGATTTTTCCGTGCCGCAGCAGTATCTCCAGCAAATTAAGGAATACCAGGCGGTGAAACCACTGCGCGTTGAAGCGGTCATCCCGCATGAGCCGGACCGGCCGGAGTGGGGGGCGCTCAGCTTCATTAATAACACGGTCGATACCAGCACCGGAACTATCTTGCTTAAAGGCGCGTTTCCCAACCCGCAGCGCCGCCTGTGGCCGGGAGAGTTTGTCAATGTGATCCTGAACCTTTCGAGCCAGGCCAACGCCGTGGTCGCGCCCTCGCCCGCAATTCAAACCGGCCAGAAAGGGCAATTCGTTTACGTCGTCCAGGCGGACCATACAGTTGCTTTACTCCCCGTGACGACAGGCTCCGTCTACAAGGGCAATATGGTGATTGAAAAAGGCTTGAAAGCGGGCGAAACCGTGGTCACGGATGGACAACTCATGCTTTATCCCGGAGCCAAGGTCGAGATCAAGAGCAGCTTGTAGGAGCCTGTAGGAGATCGATTCATTGAGTGATTGAGTCGTTGGTTCAATACAGTTATTTGGAGTGCGGCGGTAAGCTACCGCTGTTGTAATTTGTAGATTCTCTCTTGAATTTCAAGAGAGAATCTACAAGGCGCCCAAAGTGGGCGCACTGCAACCCTGAAAGTCCTTTATGAATATTTCCGAGATTTTCATCCGGCGGCCGATCATGACCACCCTGGTCATGTTTGGCATTGTCATTTTCGGCGTCTTCGCCTACCGGCTGCTTCCGGTCAGCGACTTGCCTAATGTGGACTATCCCACCATTCAGGTAAGCGCCTCTCTGCCCGGCGCCAGTCCTGAAACCATGGCATCCGCTGTGGCCACGCCTCTCGAGCGCCAGTTTTCCACCATCGCCGGCCTCGATACGATGACGTCCACCAGCTCCCAGGGAAGCACCTCGGTCACGCTGCAATTCGATCTCAGCCGCAATATTGACGCGGCGGCGCAAGACGTTCAGGCCATGATCACCGCGGCGGGCGGCCAGCTTCCCACCGGAATGCCCAGCCCTCCTACGTTCCGCAAGGTGAACCCCGCCGAACAGCCCGTGCTCTACCTTGCCGTCTATTCGGACGTTCTTCCCGTCTATCAGGTGGACGAATACGCCGAAACCTTAATGGCCGAGCGCATTTCGATGATTAGCGGCGTGGCGCAAGTGCAGGTCTATGGCGCGAGGAAGTACGCGGTGCGCGCCCAGCTCGATCCCAAAAAGCTCGCCGCGTATAACATCGGTCTCGATGAAGTCGCCACTGCCATCCGCAATGCGAACGTCAACCTGCCGGTGGGAAACCTGAACGGAAGCCACAAGGCGTTCACCGTGCAGGCCAACGGCCAGTTGATGGACGCGGCGGCTTACCGGCCCCTGGTGGTGGCGTATCGCAACGGCGCGCCCGTGCGCCTGGATCAGCTTGGAAACGTAATTGACGGCGTTCAGGAAGACAAAGTCAACAACGTTTATAACGGCCATGAGGCCATGGTCCTTGCCGTGCAGCGGCAGCCGGGAACCAACACGGTGGACGTGGTCAACGCGGTTCGCAGTCTTCTGCCTCAATTTGAGCAGGAAATTCCGCCTTCCATTCACCTCGGCATTCTCAGCGATCGCGCCCAGGACATCAAGGCTTCCATCCATGACGTGAAGTTTACGCTCGACCTCGCCGTCATCCTGGTCATCCTGGTGATTTTCCTCTTCCTCCGCAACCTCTCGGCCACCATCATCCCAAGTTTGGCGTTGCCGATGGCGATCATCGGCACTTTCTCCGTGATGTATCTCCTCGGATACACTATCGACAACTTGTCGATGATGGCGCTCGTACTCTCGGTGGGCTTTGTGGTGGATGACGCCATCGTAATGCTTGAAAACATCGTGCGGCACGTCGAGATGGGCAAGAGCGTGTGGGAAGCGTCGCTCGACGGCTCCAGGGAGATCAGCTTCACGATTCTTTCCATGACGCTTTCGCTCGCCGCGGTCTTTATTCCCATTCTCTTTATGAGCGGGATGATCGGGCGCCTGCTGCACGAATTCGCCGTGGTGATCATGGTGGCGATTCTGGTTTCGGGTTTCGTCTCGCTGACGCTCACGCCAATGCTTTGCAGCCGCTTCATCCGCGCTCATGGGCACGACCGGCATGGCCGCGCCTACAACGCAGGAGAAAACGCCTGGAACTGGTTTGCCCACTTGTATGACTGGAGTTTGAAGAAGGTCTTGAACCACCGCTTTGCCACCTTGATGGCCTCCTTCCTGGTGCTGGCGATCACGGCGTACATCTTTGTGGTCATTCCAAAGGGCTTTCTGCCTAGCGAGGATTCCGGCAACGTGATCGGCTTCACCTTGGCGCAGCAAGGGATTTCGTTTGCTTCCATGACGGCTCATCAGAAGGCGGTGGCGGACCTTTGCCAGAGCAATCCCAACGTGGAGTCAGAGATGTCCTTTTCCGGCTCCGGCGGGCCGAGCGCGGGAGGCAACGGCGGCCTGGTCTTTATGCATTTGAAACCCCACCCCGAACGCAAGCTGACCACAGACCAGGTGATCGCGCAGTTGCGTCCCAAGCTCGCCCAGGTGCCCGGCGTCCTCACTTTCCTGCAGAACCCGCCTCCAATTCAAATTGGCGGCCATCTGACGCGCGGCTTGTATCAATACACGCTGCAGGGCACGGATACGGACGCGCTCTACCAGCAGTCCCAGGTGTTCGTGGGCCAGATGGCTCGGCTGCCGGACCTGGTGGACGTCAACACCGATCTGCAAATGGATAACCCGCAGGCGAACGTGATGATCGACCGGAATAAGGCGGCGACGCTCGGCGTCACCCCGTTCCAGATCGAGACCGCGCTCTCCATCGCTTTTGGCGATAACCAGGTTTCAACCATCTATGCGCCCCAGGACGAATACTGGGTGGTCGCTGAGCTGATGCCCCAGTATCAGGAGGGGCCGGCTGACCTTTCCGAACTCTACGTGCGCTCCTCGAATGGTAGCTTGGTCCCGTTAAGCGCCTTGGCCAGCGTGACGGAGAACCTGGGGCCTCTCGCGGTCAATCACACCGGCCAGCTTCCTTCGGTCACGATCTCGTTTGACCTGAAGCCCGGCATTTCGCTTTCTCAAGGCGTGACCGAGGTTGAGCAGCTTGCGCGCAAGGTTTTGCCGGGCAGCATCACCACCAGCTTCCAGGGCACGGCGCAGGAGTTTGAGCAATCAATCGGTAGCCTGGGGTTCCTCCTGATTATCACCATTGTGGTGATCTATATCCTGCTCGGCGTGCTCTATGAGAGCTTCATTCACCCCATCACCATTCTTTCGGGGCTGCCGGCGGCGGGCCTGGGCGCGCTGTGGTGCCTGATGCTCTTCAAGATGGACCTCGACCTTTACGGCTTTGTCGGCCTCATCATGCTGATCGGCATCGTGAAGAAGAACGCTATCATGATGATCGATTTTGCGCTCGAGGCTGAGCGTAAGGAAGGAAAGAGCACGCACGACGCCATCTATCAGGGCTGCTTGATCCGCTTCCGGCCCATCATGATGACCACCGTTGCGGCGTTTGTGGGCACGCTGCCTATCGCGCTCGGCTACGGCGCGGGTGGGCGGGCGCGCCAGCCGCTTGGCGTGGCCGTCGTGGGCGGCCTCGTGATTTCGCAGCTCATCACGCTCTATATCACGCCGGTGTATTACACCTACCTCGATTCGTTTGGGGGTTATATCAGTAGGATGTTTGGCGGCGGGAAGAAAGAGACCCAAGGGGAACTCGCACTCAACGAATCTCCCGAAGCCGTGGCGCGGCAGTAGGGGCGGCGCGGCTTTAATATTTTGGAGTGCGAGGGTTGAAGCTTGAATCACCTCAACCAGACGTCACCTGTGACGATCGAACCGATACAGATAGAAACCGCAGAAACAGTCAAGTCTGGTTTCCTGCCGTATATCCTGAGCCTTCAAGATCAGTATGAAAAGCGCTTCTCTATCGAGGAGCGCAAGCGGAGAGGTCAATATTTCACGCCGCCAGAAGTGTGTACCTTCATGGCGAGTCTCCTAACCGAGCCCGCGACCAACGCCTATCGCTTTCTTGATCCAGGCGCCGGCATCGGCTCTCTGACCGCCGCCCTGTGTGAGCGAATGTCGCACGCCAACAGATCCCTACGTATTGAGGCGCACCTTTTCGAAAACCATCCCGAGATGTTACCGTACCTTAGCCAGACATTGGATTTTTGCCGTCACAAACTAAACCTAGCCGGGCACTCGTTAACTGGGATCATCCATAAGGAAGATTTCATCCTCGACGCGGCGGCGGCGGAAACGGGCGCGCGCGGTTTGTTCGACGCAGAGATAGGGATGGACAAGTTGGATGCGGTGATCATGAATCCGCCTTACTTTAAGCTCAAAAAGAGTTCCGAGTATGCGCGTGTGATGCAGACCGTCGTGCATGGGCAGCCGAATATCTATGCTCTGTTCATGGCAGCGGCGGCGCAGATGCTTCGCGCAGGTGGGGAGTTGGTTACCATTACGCCCCGCAGCTTTTGCAACGGCCTCTATTTCCGGGAATTCAGGCGCTGGTTTTTTGACCGCATGGCCCTTGACCGCATCCACTTGTTTGAGTCGCGCACTGACACATTCCGCGATGTGCTGCAGGAAAGCGTTATCACCCTCTCGCATCGCGTCGGCAAGCCTTCCCCTAGTATTACCGTCAGCACGAGCTACGGCCGCGATATAAGCCAGAGCATTCACGTTAGGGAACTCCCGGCCTTTGCGATCGTGAATACCTTCTCAGGTGATTGTGTGATCCGTGTGCCGGCCTCCGATGAAGATTCTACACTGCTGAACGTGGTTGAATCCTGGCCAGATCGGTTCTCGGATTTGGGTCTGCGCGTCTCTACGGGTCCTGTTGTGGCATTCCGCGCGCGCGAATTTCTCCGGTATTGCCTAAACGGTGCGGAGGCCATTCCCTTACTTTCTACCTTCAACGTGAAGCCTTTCGAGACCGTCTGGCCGGTGCCGCACAAGAAGCGTCCCATTGCTTTCAAAGTCTGCCCATCCTCAATGAAGCTGTTGCTCCCTGTGCGAAATTACATCCTGTTGCGCCGTTTCAGCGCGAAGGAAGAGCGCCGCAGGCTCACGGCAAGCTGCCTGCTCGCGGCGTCGCAACCAAGCCCTTACGTTGCCCTAGAGAATCACCTAAATTATGTGTACCACTCAAAGCGGCAGCTTTCCGTTGATGAAACCTATGGCTTAGCCGCACTATTTAACTCTGCGCTACTCGACCGTTACTTCCGCACTATAAGCGGTAATACCCAGGTGAATGCCACGGAGCTTCGCACGATGCCTTTGCCGTCCATCGAGACCATAACCTCTATCGGCCGCCGGGTGCAAGAGCTTCCGGTCTTGCGAAGCAATATGATTGAGCCAATAGTTCTGAACGCAGTGGGTGTCGATGGCCCACTTAGAAAATACCTCATGGAAACCGCCAGTGAATAGACCGAAAGAGGCGCTCGACATCCTGGTGTCGCTGGGGCTGCCCCGAAGCCAACAAAACGAGCGATCGGCGCTAACGCTTCTTGCCCTTGCCCACATCGGCCCTCGTACCGCCTGGAAAGACGCCGCGCGGCCTTTGCTCCGAATTTGGGACATCATGAGGTTCATGCGCGAGTGGTACCACAAGGATTACGCCGCGAACTCGCGCGAGACGATCCGCCGACAGACCATTCATCAGTTCGAGCAGGCCCGGATTGTCAACCGCAATCCTGATGATCCGAAGCGGCCCACCAACAGCGGCAAGACGGTCTATCAGATCACCGAAGAAGCGGAGCCGCTTCTTAAGGCATACGGGAGACCGGCATTCGAAAGAGAGTTGAAAGCGTTCATCAACCGTTTTGGTTCTCTCCAGGAAGCATATCGCCGGTCACGCGAAGGTCTGCGGGTACCCCTCACCTTACCGGAGGGGACTATCGTTTATCTTTCTCCTGGCGAGCACAACGTTCTCCAGGTTTCGATTGTCGAGCAATTCGGCCCGCGCTTCGCCCCAGGCGCAACCGTGTTGTATATGGGAGATACCGCGCTAAAGCACGTAGTCTACGAGGCTGCGGAGTTGAGAAGATGCGGTGTGCCGCTCACCGAGCATGACAAGCTCCCCGATGTTGTAATGTACTGGCTGGAGAAGAACTGGCTGTTCCTGGTCGAAGCTGTCACGTCGCATGGTCCAGTGTCTCCGAAGCGCCACAAAGAACTGGAGAAGATGCTGCAGGGCTGCGCTGCGGACCGTGTATACGTCACAGCCTTCCATAACATGCACGACTTTCGCAAGTACGCCGCCGACATAGCTTGGGAAACTGAGGTGTGGATTGCGGAAAATCCTGACCACATGATTCATTTTAATGGCCCGAAGTTCTTAGGTCCGTACGCCCGGCGCGTGTGACCACGGAAGCATGCTTTCAGCACTTCAGTTCGGAGCGGCTGATTTTGACGCCGTTCATGGGGCCGAGGATGGTGAGGCCGCTGCGGGACGGGTCGAGCAATTCATTGGCGACGTCGAGCACTTCGGGGGCGGTGACGGCGTCCACGCGCCGCGCGATTTCGTCCATGCTCACGGTGCGGCCGAAATACATCTCCTGACGCGCCAGGTTAGACATGCGGCTGGTGGTGGATTCCAGCCCGAGAAGCATACTCCCCTTCAGATAATCCTTCGCGTGTTGAAGCTCTGCTTCGGTGAGAGGCTGGGTCTTCATGCGGTGGAATTCTTCAATCACCAACTGCACCACTTCGCGGACGTGGTCCTTGGCCGTGCCGGCGTAAACGGTAAGATAACCCGCGTCGCGGAAGCTGCTCAGGCCGGAGAAGACGGCGTAAGCCAAGCCGCGCTTCTCGCGGATATTCTGAAACAGGCGCG
>JBOGJY010000324.1:0-6761 GCA_050745325.1 Terriglobia bacterium | reverse complement strand
TGTCCGGGGTGAAATGTCGCCACTTAAAAATCGCGGGGGGCTGTAGTTTTGTCATCGGATCTCAAGCTTATCATCATCATCTCCCAATTCTTGCAACACATCCATTCACGGAGCGGCCCCTGCGGAGCCTTATTCCCCGAAGTCCGAAAAACGCAAATCCCGAACCTCCTCCTGATACACCTGAACCCCCACACCCGCCCTCGGACCTCGATCGCCCTCCCCCACGCCGATCAGCCGGTAAGTGCTTTCAGGTTCCATTCAGGTTTAGTGAGTAGGATAGTAGAGTGTCGGCAGGCCAAAAGATCATGATCAGGAAAATCCGGCTTCTGGTTCTCATTGGTATTCTGTCCGTATTAGCAGCCCATGCTCAGAGAGCTGTGCCGCTTCGGTTGGTTAAGGTCACCGCTCTGCCGGATGTGCACGGACGCATCGATCACTTCGATGTGGACTTGACGGGCCGCCGGCTCTTCATGTCAGCTCTCGGCAACAATACGCTGGAGGTTTTTGATCTGCGTACGGCCAGGCTCACGCATACGATTCGCAGCTTGCACGAGCCACAAGGGGTAACGTACGCGCCGCAATCTCAGCTTATCTTCGTGGCGAATGGCGGCGACGGAACCGTTCGCCTCTTTCAGGGGCGCACCTATCAGCTTCTCAAGACAATTCATTTCTCGAGCGATACTGATGACACGCGTTATGACCCTGGCAGGCGGCGCGTATTCGTTGGCTATGGTGATGACGGGAACGCCGGGCTGGGCATTCTCGACGGAGCGACCGGGAGCCTGCTGGGAACCATCAAGCTTCCGGGCCATCCCGAATCATTCCAGTTGGAAGAGGCCGGACCCAGGATTTTCGTGAACATTCCGACAGCGGGCAATACAATTGCCGTGGTCAACCGGACGGAGCGCAGGATTGTGGCAACATGGGGCCTTGGCGGCGCACAGGATAACTTTCCCATGGCCCTGGACGGAACGGACCATCGGCTGTTCGTCACCTGCCGCACGCCGGCAGAACTGCTGGTCTTGGATACCGACTCAGGAAAGATCATCGCCCGGCTTCCCTGCGTTGGTCATGCCGACGATATGTGGTTTGACGGGGGGCACAAGCGCATCTATGTTTCGGGCGGCGACGGGTTCATCTCGGTAATCCAGCAAGTGGATGTGAACCATTACCGTAGAATCGCCCAATTCAGGACTCTTCCCGGCGGTCGGACTTCCTGCTTCGTTCCCGAGTTGAACCGTCTGTATCTGGGGGTGTGGGGCCGTGGAAGCCAGCCTGAAGAGCTCCGGGTCTACGAGATCGAGCCGTGAGATGAGCCGGTAGACAAGGCGGCGCATCTCGCTGCCGTCGGCGCGTGAAACCATGACCACGTTGCGGTGCATTCGGGTCCGAAACAAAGCCTGAAATCGGTGTCCTATCATGCGCGTCCTCATCGTCGAAGACGAGAAAGGCATGGCCGGGCTGCTCAAGAAAGGGCTCGAGGAGGAAAACCACTCCGTCTCGTTGGCGTTCAATGGCCGCGAAGCTTTGGAGTTTGCGGGCCAGTACGAATTCGACGCGATCGTGCTGGATGTGATGCTGCCGGAGATCGACGGGTTCGAAGTGGCGCGCCGGCTTCGCCGGAACCGGAACGAGACGCCCGTTCTGATGCTGACGGCGCGCGACGCAACGCCCGACATCGTGAAGGGTCTCGACATCGGCGCGGACGATTATTTGACCAAGCCCTTCTCTTTTGAGGTGTTCCTGGCGCGGCTCCGGGCCGTCGCGCGGCGGCCGTCCGGCTCCCGGGCGGGTAGCCTGGAGGTTGCTGATCTCAAGCTCGACCCCGCCCAGCACCGCGTGTTCCGCGGGGGCAGGGAAATCCGTCTCAGTGCAACCGAGTTTCGTCTGCTGGAGTTTCTGATGCGGCGCGCGGGCCGGGTGATTAGACGCGGCGCGATCATCGAGGCGGTATGGGACGATGATCAGGACGTTGAGGATAACACCTTGGACGCTTTTGTCCGCTTGCTCCGAAGCAAAGTGGACCGGAAGTTTCGCCAGAAATTGATTCATACGGTCAGAGGCGTAGGGTACACCCTGCGCGCTGAGTGAAAGCCATGAAGCCTCCATCCATTCGGGTCAGGCTCACCCTCTGGTACTTTGCAGTACTGGTCGTGACGTTCGCATTATTTGGCACGATCTCCTTCTACGCCATGAAGAAGAGCATTGATGCGACCGTGCGCGAGGAGCTGCGTGGCCAGTCTGCCGGGGTCAAGGAATTGATTCGGCGTACGCTGCCAGGGGGAAACTACAGGATTGGACATGAACTCGCGGAAAACTCCGAGTTGCGGCGCGGCATGGAATTCTTGCAGGTCGCCGACGCGCAGGGGCGCTGGATTTATCGTTCGCCGCTGATGAGCCGGTACGGCGTGTCGTTGCCTCGAGGAAAGAGCACGCGTATCTCAAGGGTGAAAGCCGGCCATCGCCGATTGTGCGTTCTCACTGAAATCGAGGAGGTCGGCGGAGCGCGCTTTCAAATCCAGGTTGCGGTTCCGGTGGGCGATTTCGAGGAGGCGCTCGCACATTTTCAATGGGCCTTGCTGCTCATAAGCCCTTTTCTGCTTATCCTGGCCTCCGCCGGCGGGTATTGGATGAGTCGCCGCGCGCTCAAGCCTGTGGATGAGATTACGCACGCGGCGAGAAACATCAGTCCCCACAAACTCTCAGAGCGGCTCAAAATCCATGAAACTGGGGATGAGCTCGAACGGCTGTCTAAGACACTGAACGGCATGTTGGGACGGATCGAAGAGGCTTTCAAGCGGATGACTCGATTCACAGCCGATGCTTCGCATGAATTGCGCACCCCGGTGGCCCTGATGCGGACTACCGCGGAACTCTCGCTGCGAAGGCCCCGGTCGAACGTCGAGTACCGGGAGGCGCTGACACAGATTTTGGCCAGCCTGGAGAGAACCTCAGCCCTGATCGAACAACTGATGCTTTTGGCCCGCGCCGATTCAGGTTTCGAGAGGCTCGACCACATTCGCCTTAATTTGGCGGACCCGTTTCGTGAGGCGTGCAGGGAGGCCCACACCCTGGCGGAGGCCAAACAAGTCATCTTCTGTGAAGACATCTTCGAGGCCCCAATCGCAGTTGAGGGGGACGGCGAGGCGCTTCGCCGCCTTTTCTTTATCCTGATGGATAACGCTGTGAAATACACTCCTCCGCGCGGGCAAGTTACAGCGGGTCTCGGTTGCACGAACGGGTTCGCGGTGGCGGAGATCCGGGATACCGGGATCGGTATCGATGGAGCGGATCTGGCGCGCATTTTTGAGCGCTTTTACCGGGCGGACAAGGCAAGGTCACATGAAGAGGGTGGGGCTGGATTAGGATTATCGATCGGCCGTTGGATCGCGGAAGTTCACGGCGGCGCCGTCGACGTGGAGAGCAGGCCAGGTCAAGGGTCCGTGTTTCGCGTTCGACTGCCCGTCACGAGACAGTAACGCCCATGACCTGATGCTAGCTTTCAGCTATTTTTCAGGTTTCCCTATCACAATGGTAGGGTGCAGACAACGGGTGAGCTTCTGTTCAGGACGGAAAAGGGAGCTATGGTAAACCGGACGGACGGCGGAGCTAAGCTGGCCATTGCAGGGTTGTTCGTTGCATTCCTGTTTTGTGCGAGCGGCGCCTCGTACGCTCAGCGCCTTGGCGGTCTCCGAGGGCGGGTGGTGGACCCTTCCGGGGCGGTGGTTCCCGCAGCGGTGGTGGTCGTTACCGCTCAACACCAGAGTTCCCCCCGGCAGGTTACGACCAATAGACGAGGCCTTTACGATATCGCCGGCTTGGCGCCGGGCCGGTACACGGTCACGGCCAGTGCACCGGGCTTCGCACGGTTGACCAGAAAAAACGTCGTCATCGGGCCGGGCCAGGGTGTTGTGCTTGACCTTCGGCTGACGATTTCGTCTGAAACGCAGCAGGTGGTGGTGCGCGGGCGGGCGTCGCACCTCGAAGTTGCGCCCCAGTCGAACGCCAGCGCCGTGGTGATTTCCGGCGCGAGCCTGGCTGCTCTCTCGAACGACCCGGACGAATTGCAGAACCAGCTCACCGCACTGGCGGGTCCGTCAGTGGGACCCGGCGGCGGCGAAATCTACATTGATGGATTCACCCGCGGGGATCTGCCTCCGAAGTCCGCCATTCGCGAGATACGGGTGAATTCGAATCCCTTTTCGGTCGAAAACGACCGGCTCGGTTACGGCCGCATCGACATCTTCACCAAACCCGGCAGCGCCGCTTGGCATGGAAGCGCATCGGCGGAATATAACGATTCCAGCATGAACGCCCTCAGCCCTTTTCTTGCTACGGCTACGACCACGCCGCCTGCCTATCACACCTGGCTGTTCAACGGAGACGTAGGCGGACCGCTCGGCAGAAAGAGTTCCTTCTTTTTTGACATGGACCGGAGGAACATCAACCGCGCCAACCTGGTGAATACCGACGTGCTCAGCCCAAGCCTGAACATCGAGCCCTATGTGGCTTCTGTGACCAACCCCCGCGTGCTCACGAATATCAGCCCGCGCTTCGACTTCCAGCTCACCCCCAGGAATACCCTTACCGTAAATTATCGCTATTCCCAGATCGGCGAGCGCAACAACGGCGTGGACACGCAGTCGCTGCCCTCGCAGGCCTACGACGCTGCCCGGCGTCATCACGAGCTCCAGCTCTTCGACAACCAGGTGCTGAGCGCTAACGTCGTGAACCAAACCCGGTTCCAATACCTCCACTTCCACAACTGGGAGACACCTCTGAATTTCGCTCCCACCATCAATGTGCTTGGCGCGTTTGCGGGTGGCGGCGACAGCAGCGGCCTGTTTCAGCGGTATGAGACCCACTATGAATTCCAGAATTACACCAGCTTGACGCTCAATCATCATCTGGTCCAGTTCGGGGGTTTTGTGCGCGACATTCGCCGCAGGGAGAATACGAACGGCAATTTCAACGGCACGTTCACCTTCAACTCTCTTGCTGACTATCAACAGACGGAAAGAAGTCTAACGAACGGCCTGACGATGGCTCAGATTCAGGCGGCAGGCTACGGCCCTAGTCAGTTCAACATCACCGCCGGGAAGCTTTCTGCCGCCATTAACCGGCTCGATGGGGCTCTCTTTGCGGGCGACGACTGGACAGTTACGCCCCACTTCACCGCCAGCGCCGGCTTGCGTTTCGAGTCGGAGAACGTCATCAGCGACCATGCCGACTGGGCGCCGCGCGTGGGGATTGCGTGGGGATTGGGCCATGGGTCCAACGTCAAGACAGTGCTGCGCGCCGGCTGGGGCATGTTCTACCAGCGGCTTGACGACGACCAGATGATTATCGCGGCGCGGCTGAACGGACAGAACCAACGGACCTACATTGTAAACAATCCTACGTTTTTTCCGGTTGTGCCGCCGGTCAGCCAGTTGACCGCAAGCGCAGCATCGTTGCCCACTATCTACCGCATCTCACCCAATCTTCGTTCGCCTTACGACATGGATACGGCGGTCAGCCTCGAACGCCAGTTGACGCGGAATACCGCGGTCTCGGTAACTTATCTGAACTCGCGTGGCGTCGCCCAGTTTCTCACCAACGACATCAACGCGCCGCTGCCTGGAACCTTCATCCCGGGCGATCCGACGAGTGGTGTGCGTCCGCTCGGGGACGCGGCAGGAAACATCTACCAGTACGAATCCGAAGGTATCTATCGGCAGAGCCAATTGATTGCCAACGTGCACGTCCGCGCGGGTGATAGGCTGTCGCTTTTCGGATATTACGTCTATAACGACGCGCATAGCGACACGGCGGGAATCAACAGCTTTGCCACCAATCCCTGGAACATTATGCAGGACTACGGCCGTGCGGCCTTTGGCGTTCGCCACCGGGCGTTGATTGGCGGCAGTTTCGCTGCGCCGTTCGGTCTCCGGCTCAGTTCCATCGTGATGGCCAATTCGGGGCTCCCGTTCGGCATTATGCTAGGCCAGGATATCTACGGTACAGGCATACACAACGCCCGGCCGGCATTCGCCACGCCTTCGACACCTCCGGCTGACCTCGCCCTGACTCCCTATGGGGCCTTCAACACCGCTCCGGCCGCAGGGAATATACCGATTCCCCCTTACACCGAAAACGCTCCCGGCAACTTCATCTTGAACCTCCGTCTCAGCCGGACGTTCGGCTTTGGCGGAACGGGTGGCCGGCGGCACGGCGGCGAAGGCGCCGCGACCGCCGTGGAACACGAACACCATCGACGCGGCTTAGGCGGACGCGGGCTGGCCGGCACGGGTGGCGGCTTCAGCCTGGGCGGAGCCACCGAGCAACGCTTCGCCGTCACGTTCAGCGTCTCCGCCCTGAACGTGTTCAACAACGTGAATCTGGCGCCTCCGGTCAATGTGCTCGGCTCGCCGCTTTTTGGACATTCAATTGCCCTTGCGGGAGGCCCGTTCTCCGCACAGGTGGGGAACCCTGTTGCGAACCGGCTCATCAACGTCGGCATCACGTTCAGCTTTTGAAGAGGAGCCGTAGCCACGGCACGCTTCCTGTGCCGTGGGTTTGTGGTGGGGTGGCGGGAAGGGCGGAAATGCCCACGGCACAAACTGCATGCCGTGGCTACCAGCTTAAGGTCAAGTGAAGCCATGACAAAGAAACTCTCCGCAGGCATGGTCCATAGCTTGCCATCGGATTTACGAAAAGCCCTTGTTTCCGACCCGGCGGCGCGGACAAAGTGGGAGGATATTACCCCGCTCGCGCGCAAT
>JBOGJY010000323.1:0-7109 GCA_050745325.1 Terriglobia bacterium | reverse complement strand
CAGTCACGGTGACTGTGCCGTTCGATCCCGCCTGCGCTCCGATCGTGGCCGCGTGATTGCTGACCACGCCCTGGGTTGAAACGGTCATCGTTCCATTGCCACCGTCACCCACCGTCAGTTCGCCGCTGACATTCACGGTACCCTGGTTCTGAATCGTGAGGCTGCCACTATCGCCTTGGCCGACCGTCAGCGTTCCGTTCACCGTCCAGGTGGAATTGGAGCCATCCGCTGTCACGGCTGAGCCTGGCGCGCCGGACTTCGTGGTGATAATGGCCACTCCGCTCGTCACCGCACCACCATTCTGAATATTCAGCGTGCCCTTGCCACCGTCGCCGACATCCAGAAACCCGGAATCATTCCATTTTGAGTTCGAGCCAGATACGGTCATCAGACCCTGGTTGCCGGCGCCCTCGCCGATATCGCCCCCGTTGCTCGTCACCAAGCCCCCGTTCTGGACAGTAAGCGTCCCATTGCCACCACCGACGTACAAGACGCTTGAACTGGTCCACGTCGAGCCAACGCCGTCAACGGTCACCGTGACGGCCCCGCCCCCGTTTGCGCCGAGGTTACCATTCACATCTGTCACTTGGCCACCCGCCTGGATGCTTAGATTCCCATTGGCCAAAAATAGCATTCCCTGAGTATTCCATTTCGATCCTTGGCCGGTGACGGTGACCTGAATGCCTCCCCCGGCGCCCACAGTTAAAGCGCCGGTGTCCGAAAGTGTGCTGCCGCTCGCAATGGTCATAACGGCGTTACCGATGACGGGTACAACTTCCATTGCCCCGTTGACGGTGATCGAAGCGCTATTCGAAAGAGAGAGCAATTGAAAATCAGCCAACGCTTGCGGATCCTGCGAATCGGGGCCCACGGAAAGGGATGTGCCTGATGCGCTCAGGCTGCCGCCGGGGGCGATGGTTAGGTTTTGGACGGTAGCATTAATGTCCAGGTTTACGTTGTTGTCCACTTGTGCGCGGTCGGACGATCCATTGGGAATATACGGGCCATTTACACATGTGAAACAAAACCATATGCCCTGGTCGCTCCATGCACCCGACGATGTCGTGTGGAATTGATTTTGCCCAAAGGCCTGCGCCGCGAAAAGCCCTCCAAAGAGCATAAAGCCCATCGCGATGACCATGAAGAAGACGTTGCAAGCCTTCTTTGTTTTCATTTCAAATCCTCCCAATGAATTTTGATTGCCTTTGAAGATCCGCTGTAGCGGCGGCGTCCCCGCCGCCGCGAGGAAGGCGCCCGGTAGCGCAGAGTTTGCGTTTTTCAAACTCTGCGGCTTGTAGCTTGGATTCGTCCAACAAGCCGCAGAGTTTCTGGAATGCGAAACTCTGCGCTACCTCTCCAGATACACGTATTTTCCAGGACGGCGGAGCAGATCTGATTTTTTGAATGGGAAGGATTGTCGGGCTCACTGAGCCAATCAGAATCATTGTCCCCCCTCCAGGGTTCCATTAGTATCCAAGTTTTCCGCCAATACGTCAAGTGATTGCCTGCTAATAACCCGGCTGCACACCGAGAGGTGGTACAGGTTTGATATAGGGGCGGCATTACGCCGCCCCTTGGCGCAAAACGACACACGGATGAGCGCGTCTCGATAGGTCACGGCACAACCATGACCGGAGCTCGCCAAAACGCTCCCTTCTGCCCGGCTGGGTCCAGCACGGTCACCTGACACTCATACTCGCCGGGCGAAAGGTGGTTGAGAAGAACACTGAAGCTGAGAGGCGCCATTTTCAGCCGGTTATTTAACCCGTCCGTCACCTCCATCGGCTGCGTTTCAAATGCCTTCGTCTCCCCGCGGTAGAGGCTCAGAAACGCAACTAATGGCTGAAAGCTTGGCGCCCCTTGCTCGTAGGCCTGAAGGTAGACGTACATTTTCTGATCTTGCTTGAACACCCGCGTCACGCTGGGAATCAACTTCTGCCCGTCGTGAACCAGCGGGTCGGCCGCCTCGTCTTTGCCTTGGTCCTTGTTCTTTACCGCATTATAGAGCGCGTCCTTAAGTTCTACGCGCTGGCTGCTCAATACTACGGAGCTGATCGGCAGCCGCTTCTCGACTTTGTTCAGGTCGGAAATCACAAACGCGGTGTGATAGGTTCCGATTCGCCCTGTTTCCGCGTCCCGGGCAAGAAACTTGATCGTGTATTTTCCGGGAAGAAGCGTGAAGCCAGCATCGTATTCAACCGGCCGTTTCGCGAGCTGGCTCGCGGTTTGATCGCTCAGCTTGATATTCAGTTTGTCGCGCAGGTTGGTAACGGTTGTGCCGTAGTCATCCTTAATCTCTCCAATGAAATCGAGCAGCGTGTGTTCGGCGCCGCGGCGTTTGGCAAGCGCCAGCTCCCGCCCCGGAATCTTCACCACGAGCGGGACGTAGTATTCAGCTCGATTCAACTGGAAGTAGTCGATCTCCATTGCGATGGTAAGTTCCGTAATGGGGTCAGGCAACATCAGCGCATCCTCAAGCTGGCGTTCTTTATCAGTGGCGGTAAATTGGCTGAATTTCTTGCTCGCATAGTAGCCCTGGCGGTAGTCCAAACTGGCGAGCAAGTTATTGTTGAGCGAAATTCTGATGCGGCGGAATTTCCCATCCTGAGTCCTGTTCGTCGTGTAGTATCCCAGGATGTAGTAGCTTGAAGTAGCCTGTTCCGCCTGCGTGATTCCCTTCGTAAGGTCGTTGTAGTCGAATAAGGCTTTTCCGCCGGTATCCTTGGCCAGCGCATAAAGCGTATCCTGCGACTGCTGGAAGTTGTTCGTCAGAGCGAGAGCCGCGGCTCCGGTGTACATGCCGATGTTGCCCTGCGAACCTTTCGTGGCGTCGCCCAGAGGGGCCTCGGCCACCAAACCGCGCGCGTCGATTGGCCAGAACGACACGCCAGCGCGGATGGCTTCGTCAATAGTGGCGTGGAGTTGCGCCTGGTTATCGAGGCCATTCAGCCGCAGGCCGCTGGCGAAGTAGATCAGCGCCTTTTTCTCACTGAGTTGGGCCAACATTTCGGCAGCGGTCTGGAGCGCAGCCAATTGACGATCCGTGTTGAAGATGTTGAACTCGCTATCGTCCTGGCCGAACGCAGCGCCCGTATCCGATGTACTGGCGTCGTCCGTGGCCTCAGCGAACTCCTGGCCTTCTCCCACAATCATGGTTTCGAGGATGCTCAACAGCCGGTCGCGGTCATCCGTGAAATCGGACAGCACGTCGACGCCGCTTCCCGCATATCTCAGGATGGCCACGCGATCGTCCGGCCCCATCTGGGTCTTGATAAAGTTTTGTGCGGCGGTCAGCGCGCGGATCTGGTCCGATGGCGGCATGGCGGTCATGTCGAAGTACAGCGCCAGCAGGCGGCGATCTTTGTATCGACTGCTTCCAGGTGGTTCTGGTGAAATTTGGGTCCGGGCAAGCTGATAATACACCTTCACGTTTGCAGCCGCGGTTTGAGACACAGGCGCGGCGCCGGAAGCCTGCGGCAGTTGTTCGTATTTGAAGAAGCTAATGGTTTGCGGCGCCCCGTCTTCGGTAATGGTGAAATCCTTGGTGGTCAGACCTTCAATGGGTTTCCCTTTCTTGTCCTTGACCGCCACGGTTTCGACGACTAACTGAGTGCTGACTTTGAGTGCGGCCGTCCCATTCGGATGCAAAGGCGCATTCTGGCCGATCTGCTGCGCGGCGGCAGACGCCGCAGCCAACAGGAGAACTGCAATAGCCTTTCGTATCATTTTGAAGGCCTCTGGAAATAGCAGGTGTATCGCAGACCCCCGCCTTTGGGGTCTGAGGCCTTTCTCACGGATAACGGCGCAGAAGCCGCGGACCTGAAAGGCGCAGGTCCGCGCTACCAAATGCTGCTCGTCACTCGACACTCATCACTCGTCACTGCCTTTCAAAACCTCAACCGCAATGTGGTTTGCAGGCTGCGCATGGGATTGGCCGCCAACGGCAATCCGAATTGTGCGCTGTTGATAGTCGTATCCCAACTCGTGAACGTGACATGATTGAGCGCGTTGATCGAGTCAAACCGTAAGTCAAGGTTGTACCGGCCGTGCAGGCGGAACGTGCGCCCTATCGAAGCGTCCAAACTGAATTGGGCGGGACCTCGGATCGAATATCGACCTGCGTTTCCCCACTCGCCCGGCGCTGGCGCAGCGTAAGCCGCTGGGTTCAGAAACAAACCCTGAGAAGCCGCGTAAAGCGGCGCGCCGGTGTAATCAGGCCGGATGCTTCCCGTCACTCCCGTGCCCGGCGTCGCCGCAAGATAGATCGGTGTTTCCGGCAGACCGCTGCCGACTGTGATCTGAGTGAGGAAGGTCCACTCCTTGAAGAGAGTTCCTTTCTTGCCGCTCAGCAGCATTCCACCGCCAAGCCCCATTCCCGTGGTGTATTGAAGCTGCGCGTTCAGAGGGTGGCGTTGATCGAAGGCCGAAAGACTTCGTTCGGCGGCGAGGTCGCGCCAATTCTGGGCAATCCTTGGGGCGGCTTGAGGACTTGCAGCCGCTTCGCTTGATGCCGCGGCGCTGGGACCAAACCCGTTTAGAGTCGTCGCGTTTTGCGGCGCCGTAACCGGCCCCTGGCCTCCCAACAGGGAATCGTCATCGATGGCTTTCGCGTATGTGTACTCGAGCGTCGCCGTCAGGCCGCTCTCCAATCTCCGTCGCAACTGGATTTGGGCGGCTTCGCGGGTCGAGTTGCCATTCGAGGTGAAGTATGCGAATCCAGCGGGACAGTTAGGGCAGGAATTCGCAGCGCCTAGCGGAAAAGTATTCGGCAGGAACTCCAGAAGCCCCCGAGTTCCTTTCGTGCCGAGATAGGTTGCCGTCAATTGCAGCGAGCCGGGCAGGTCACGTTGTATAGAGAGCTGCCAACTCTGCGCGTAGCCCACACGGAAGTTCGGATCGATAGCAAACGTGTCGGGAGTGATTGAGGGGCAGTTATTGAATCCGTTGGCCAGTGTGAGCGGGCAGGCTGCGCTGTTTTGCACGCTCAAACTCTTTGACAGTGGCGCTTGCTGCGCCATCTCGAGCGCGACCGTCTGATAGACCGATGTGTCGTAGTAGACTCCATATCCGGCGCGGACCACCATGGACGATCCCGCAATCGGGCGCCACGCGATCCCCACGCGCGGCTCAAAAGCACTCTTGTCCGGGCGAATGAGTGAGTCGGGATATCTTTGGCCCGTCAGCGGCCCGACCGGCTGACTGGAGCTATTTGCCACAACCGGCTCGACCGCCGCAAACCCCGGAGCAATGTCCAGGTTCACCAGGCGGTTGTACAACTCTGTAATTGGCGCGCCGTACTCCCAGCGAATCCCGGCATTCAGGGTAAATCCCGGACGAATTCTGTAATCGTCATCGATGTAGGCGTCGTAGGCGGATTCTCGAAAGTATTTGTCGGCATTACCAAAAGCGATTGAGCTGGTGTCTGGAATTCCCAGCAGAAAGTCGGCGAAGTCGGAGCCGCCCGCACCGCTGGCGCTTCCCTGCGTAGCCACGCCGGTAAAAGTAAACGCGCCTCGCGGGTTTTGTTGGGACAGGACATTGAATTCCTGCCGGCGGAAATCGCCTCCAAACGTAATGTCGTGAAGGCCGTGGTTCCATAGCAGTGAAGTGGACCATGCGCTCGTCTGGTTGCGGTTGAAAGAGGCGTTCGCGTCGGAAAGGCCCGCGATGCCGCTGGCAAAGTTGAGGCTTGGCGGACCCCAGTTCATCGGGTCCTGATTATTGTCGGAGATTCCAGCTTGCCCGGAAACGTTTGCGCGATTCTCAAAATAGGGCGTGACCCGCGTCGCGAGGCGGCTGAACTGGTACCCAAAATTCAGGAACAACTGTTGGCTGAGACGATGTGACCAATTGAGGCTGGTGTTGAGCCCCAGCAGGTCTGTCGTGTCGCGAAAGCCGAACAGGTTCGGACTAGCTGTGCTGCTGCGCTGGAATGCGAAGCCGCCATAAAGCTGATCTTTGGCGCCGAGCGACTGATCGAAGCGCGCCTGTAAAGCGTCTTGATGAGTGTCGCTATTGATCGGAACTTGATAGTTGTAGCGTGCGTTGCCGCTGAAGTTCGGCAGCGGGTAAAAGTTCAACAAAGCCCGCGCTTGCGGGCTGATCTGGCCCGGCGGGATGGCATTCCCGGAGAACGGCATTCCGGTAGCCGGATTGACGATCTGCGCGGGCTGTCCAAGGGCGCTTAGAACCTGGGAGAAATCTCCTTCCCGTTCCGCTGCATCCGGCACGAGGGCGGATTGCGTGATGTCGATGAGGTTTCGAGTCCACTCGTAGCCAAGGAAAACGGTAGGGCCATTCTGCAGCAAATGCGGAATTCTTAGCGGGCCGCCGAACGTCGCAATGCCAGTAATGCGGTTATAAACCGGCTTGGGGGTGCGCTGGCCGCTCAAGGAATACGGCGCAGCATCCAATGCCGAATTGTCGAGGATTGCGCCGATCCCAAACCGATACAGCCCGTTCCCGCCGTTGCGATTATTGCCGAACGCGGGCATCTGCGCGAAGGGTGAAGTGGCGCCGTTGTTCTGGCTGCCATTGATTAAGAGACCGGGGGCCGCAAGCTCGCCGAGTCTGCTTTCGGAAGTCTCACCAGTAGATTCAGAAACCGCGCCCTCTCCCTCGGGGAGAGGGTGGCGAGCGGAGCGAGCCGGGTGAGAGGTCTCGGCCTCGTCGGCGCCCTCACCCCCAATCCCTCGCCCTGCCAGCGGGGAGAGGGGGGACCGCGAAGCGGTGGGTGAGGGGCGCTCCACCTCGGCCTTGATTTCAGCCAGCGGTAGCAGCTTCAATTCCCATTTGCCCTCGGGCATATTCGGCGTGATCACCACATCTTGTTTAATCGTCGAAAAGCCCGTCATCTCGACGTCAATCGCCCAGGTTCCATCCGCCAAATCGGGAAACGAAAAGAGACCTTGTTGATCCGTGACAGTGGCAATTTTTTTGGTCCCCTGGGTGGCCGTGACCGTCGCCCCTGGAACGGGTAAGCCGTTGAAGGTGACCTGTCCGTGGTAGGTAGCGCCTCTATAAGGTCGTCGGCGATGTCAAGCAAAATCATGCGTAAGTGCTTTTTTCTCCGGGCGCGGAGCGCCCGCCCTTGTGCGGCTTTGGCTTCA
>JBOGJY010000322.1:0-6825 GCA_050745325.1 Terriglobia bacterium | reverse complement strand
CGGGACGCGACCTATAGCTCGCGCGTGATTTCGATCTTGCAGGCCGTCTGGGAAGCGGCCGATTACCCTTGGTCGGTGCGGCTGAAGGCGCTGCTGCCGGAGTGGATGCCGCAGATTCGCCAGCGCTTCCACCTGACGCCCGAGCTGGAGCAGCAGTTGCTCCAGATCAGCCCGCGCAGCATCGATGACCGGCTGCGCTCGGAGAAGCGGAAGCTGCGGCGCAGAATTTATGGCCGCACCAAACCGGGAACGTTGCTGAAGCATCACATCCCGCTCAAAACGGATCACTGGGATGTGAAGATCCCCGGCTTCACGGAGATCGACCTGGTCTCGCATTCGGGCAACTCGGCAACGGGCGAGTTCTGTTACTCGCTGAACGTGACCGATATTCACACCGGCTGGACCGAGACGCGAGCCGTGCTGGGCAAGAGCCAGGAGGCCGTCCGAGCCGCTCTGGAAGCGGTGCGCGAGGCGTTGCCCTTCGCCTTGCGCGGCATCGATTCGGACAACGGATCGGAGTTTATCAATCAGCATTTGTTTCGTTATTGCGACGCGCGCGCCATTCAGTTCACGCGCGGGCGGCCGTACAAGAAGGACGACAACGCGCACATCGAGCAGAAGAACTGGACGCATGTGCGGCGGCTGCTGGGTTACGTCCGCTACGACACGGAGGCCGCGCGGGAGGCGATCAACGATCTATACCGCAACGAGTTGCGCCTGTTTCAGAACCTCTTCATGCCTTCGGTGAAGCTGGCGAGGAAGGAGCGGGTCGGTTCGCGTCTGCGGCGGCATTACGAAGCGCCCGCCACCCCGTTTCAGCGTGTCGCGGCTTCTCCGGCGGCGGACCCCGAGCGGGTGGCAGGACTCCGGCAGCAACGTCAGACTCTCGATCCGTTTCAACTCTCGGCCACGATTCGGGCCAAGCTGGAGCAGATTTTCCAACTCAGCACGAACGTGAAAGAAAACGGGGACCTTTCCGGGGCTGCTCCCCAAGGTGAACGAGTCAGCGAAAGAAAAGCCCACAGGCGCGCGCGCGCCAAAGCAAAAACCGCGCGCGGAGAAAAAGCAAAGACAAAGACAAAACCAAAGAGAAAAAGAAAGGAAAACCGACGACGACGGGTAACATTACAGACTGCAAAATGATTCCTTCCAAAGTAACATTTTTAAATTGCTTGACAGGGCGCAGACTGGCAGAGCCGAGGCTAAACCGGGGTGGTTTGCCAGGCAAGATTGGGGCACGTTATACTTAGAAGACGACCGCCTCGCGTACAACCCATTCGCTCACCGCCGAATCGTAAAGACGAACGCAATCACTTAACCCCCAGGGGGTTCTATGAGACGATTAAGGAACAATTATCGCATCTTTGTGCCGGTTCTTTTAGCTCTGCTTGTCGCAGGCTGCAGCAGCGTATCGCATTCCCCGGACGATTCGCAAATCACGTCGGCCATTCAGGCTAAACTCTATCAGAACCCCGATTTGAAGCCCCTTTCGATCAACGTCTCCTCGGATCATGGAGTGGTCACGCTTTCGGGCGCGGTGAACGCGCCGCTCGAGAAGCTAGCCGTGGAGGATTTGGCCCAAAAAACGACGGGCGTTAAGCAGGTGATCGACCAGCTCAGCGTGGCACAGGCAGATGCGCCGGCAGACGCCGGCACCGCGCCGCCAGGCGATCAGACCATGCCAGAAGCATCCGCGCCGCGCGCCCGCCGGAGGCCGCGCGAGCGCAGGCAGCAGGCCGCCGAAAATCAGCCGCAGCGAGTTGTCCCGCCGCAGCAGGATCAATCAGGCGCTGCGCCTGCTTCTTCTGCGAGCGCCGCCGCGCCAGCACCGCCGGCCCAGCTTGCGCCACCGGCTCCCACTTCTGTGACCATTCCTGCCGGGACCGCGGTTTCCGTGCGCATGATCAACGCCATCACGTCCCAGACCGCTCAGGTGGGCCAGACCTACTCCGCTAGCCTGGTTGCTCCTCTGGTGGCGGGGGATCGCGTCGTGATCCCGCAGGGCGCGAATGCAAAGGTGCGCGTGGCTTTAGTGACCAGCGCGGGCCGTTACCAGGGCCGCTCGGAGTTGAAGCTGGCGCTGGTGGACATATCGTACAACGGAGTGGATTATCCCGTTCAGACGGGATACTTCGATAAGCAAGGTGCTTCGCGAGGCAAGAATAGCGCGGAGAAAATCGGTGGTGGGGCCGCCCTCGGCGCGCTTCTCGGCGCCGTGATCGGCCATGGTAAGGGTGCTGGCATTGGCGCGGCGATTGGCGGCGCGGCGGGCACGGTGGATCAGACGGCCACCCGCGGCCAGCAGGTGACGGTGCCTTCCGAGACAAAGATCGACTTTGTCCTGAAAGCGCCCCTGTCGGTCACGCTCCCTTCAGGTGGCTAAACCGGCTCGGGCCAGCCCATTTGACGTTCTGCCGCTCAGAGATTAAGATGAGCCTGCGTAGCCGGAAGCCATAGATTCACCCGGGCCAAAGCCCGTTCCGCATGCATACACTCAGACGACTGCTGGGCCAGATCCGGCCCTACATTCCACTCTTCATCGTTGCCATACTCCTCATGGCCGTCGTCGGGGCCTGCGAAGGCGGCTACGCCCTGCTCATCAAGCCCATCTTTGACCGTGTGCTGATGACCAGCCATTCCACGGCGCCCATTGTTCTTTTCGCCTTCCACGGACACGCGATCTATCTCCAGGATTTCCTTCCCGGCCACATTAGTGATCCACTCACCGCGATTGCCATCGCGTTGGTGGGGGTCACGTTCATCAAGGGGGTTTGCGCCTATGCCGGCACATACTCGATGAACTTCATCGGCCAGTCTGTTGTGCGCGATCTGCGCAACAAGCTTTACAACAAGATCATCCGGCAGTCGATGGCCTTCTTCACCCAGAACTCCACCGGCCAGTTGATGTCCACTGTCATGAGTGACATCGAGCGCATCCAGGATGCGGTCTCGCACGTGACGGCCGCATTTTTCAAGCAGTCCTTCACACTCCTCTTTCTGCTGGCGGTGATCTTCTACGTGGATTGGCGGCTGGCGCTGGCCTCGCTGATCCTGGTGCCGTTCATCGTTTTACCTTCCGCCAATATCGGCCGCTATATCCGCAAGCACAGCCGCAAGAGCCAGGACAAGATGGCGGACCTCACGAACATCCTCCAAGAGACGTTCACCGGCATCCGCATTGTGAAGGCCTTCGGCATGGAGGGTTTCGAAGGCAACAAATTCAAGGCGGCCACGCGGCGGCTGCTGAGAGTGAACCTGCGCTGGGTGCGCGCGCACGCCCTCACACAGCCCTTGATGGAATTGCTCGGCGCGATCACCATCGCCGGCTCGCTGCTGTATGCGCGCAACGAAATTGTTCATCACGTTCAGACCACGGGCAGCTTCCTGGCCTTCCTTTATGCGCTGATTAAAATGTACGAACCAATCAAGCGGCTCACCGGCGTGAACAATTCGCTGCAACTTGCGGTGGGCGCTTCGGAGCGCGTGTTCGAAGTCCTGGACATACAATCCGAAGTGGTTGAGAAGTCCGGCGCCGTCGTGCTTGCGCCCTTTAAGCACGACCTGGTGTTTGAAGATGTGGAATTCAGTTATGGAGATGCGGCGATCCTGCAAGGTGTGAACCTGACGATTCGCAAGGGCGAGGTGGTGGCGATTGTCGGTTCGAGCGGCGCGGGAAAGACGACGCTGGCGAATTTAATTCCCCGGTTCTTCGACGTGACCGGCGGGCGCATCCTCTTTGACGGCCATGACCTGCGCGACGCCGCCTTAGTTTCGCTTCGGTCGCAGATTGGCATGGTGACGCAGGAGACGGTTCTCTTTAACGATACGGTCCTCGAAAACATTGCCTACGGGCAATCCACGGTTGATCCGCGTGACGTCGAAGACGCGGCCCGGGCCGCGCTGGCCCACGATTTCATTATGGAGATGCCGGAAGGCTATCACACGATCATCGGCGAGCGCGGCCAGCGGCTCTCCGGCGGCCAGCGGCAGCGCATTGCCATCGCCCGCGCGCTGCTCAAAAACTCGCCGATTCTGATTCTGGACGAGGCGACCTCGGCGCTCGATACGGAGTCGGAGATGATTGTGCAGAAGGCATTCGTCAACCTGATGGCGGGCCGCACCGTGCTCGTGATTGCCCACCGCTTGTCGACCGTCCGGCGCGCCGACCGGATCGTGGTAATTGACCGCGGCTGCATTTCTGAAATTGGGACACATGAGGATCTGGTCTTGCGCGGCGGCATCTACCAGAGGCTGCACGACATGCAATTTGCCGACGTCGAGCCGTGAAAAGCAATCAGCAGTCAGCAGTGTAGCCACGGCACGAAGTTTGCGCCGTGGGTATCTCTTTAATCGTGTACTTCCAAAGTCGCAAGTAGTCGCTCATGTCGTTTGGCGACACCCGCAACGCTATGAAAATACAGCGGAAGGGCACGGCTTCAGCCGTGCCGCAATGAGTGTGCTATTGATTCCATCTCGCTGCTGTGATGGGCGGACCGCCCATCACCGCAGCGAGAGATAACGAAAACTGGCAGCGCCTTACGGCACGGTTAAAACCGTGCCCTTCCGCTCTCTTGACTGGAATTTTCGGAATAGATGCTTTCATCGCTCAGCATGACAACTCGCAGCTTTTCCGCATCTCGAGGAGTCGCCTGTTGCTTGCTAACTGCTGATAGCTGACTGCTGAGGGCTTCTTTCTATGATTCGTAGCATGACGGGTTACAGCACGGCGCGGGTTGAGGATGGGGCGCATTCACTTTCCCTCAGCCTCAAAGGAACCAATCACCGCTATCTCGACCTCCAGATGCGGCTGCCCATGGGGTTGGACTTCCTCGACCCGGAAATTCGCCGCATCTTGAAAGAACAAGTCCAGCGCGGCCACGTGGAAGTAACCGTGAATATTGAGAACCATAATAGCGCTGGCTTGCAGTTAGATCGCAAACTGCTCGAAGCCTATCTCAAGGTCTGCCAGAGCATCCGCCAGGAGTTTGGCCTTGCCGCGGAGCCGGACCTGGTGGCGCTCCTGCGCATCCCCGGCGTTGTGGCAGGTGGGAGCGAGATTGACGAGGCGGAGCGCGGCCAAATCAAGCTCGTGCTCGAACAAGGTCTCGCCGATGCCTTGGCGCGATTCAATGAAATGCGCGAGCACGAGGGCGCCGCCCTGGAGCGGGATCTTAAGGCGCGCCTGAAGACGCTTGAGGAATTGAGAGAGACGGTCAGCAGGCTTTCCACTTCGATGGCGCCTGCCTTCCGCAAGCGTCTCGAAAAACGCGTGCGCGAGCTTTTGGAAGGAGTGGGGATGGAACCCGCGCGCATCGCTCAGGAGGTGACGGCTCTGGCCATGCGGTCCGACATCACGGAGGAGCTGACGCGCTTCAAGAGCCACGTGGACCAGGCAAAGCGCCTCCTGAAAGAGGGCAAGGAAACCGGCAAGCGCCTGGATTTTCTGCTTCAGGAGATGAATCGCGAAGCCAATACCATGCTCTCGAAGACCACGGACGTGCCGGACGTAGGCCTGAAGATTCAGGACGCGGCAATTGAGATGAAGGTTGAAATCGAAAAGTTGCGCGAGCAGATTCAGAATATCGAGTGACTTTATCTCACGAAAATCCTGGTAAAATAAAGACAGTGAATCCCAGCGAGACTTTGCCGGAGCGCAAGGGAAGCATCGCCATCATCTCCGCGCCCTCGGGATCCGGAAAATCTACCGTCGTGCGCCGCCTTCTGCGATCGGTGCGCGGGCTTGAGTTCTCGGTCTCCTACGCCACGCGCGCGCAACGCCCGCGGGAGAAGGACGGCCGCGATTATCATTTCGTGAGCCTCCCCCGGTTCAAGCAGATGATCGCGGCGCGCGATTTCGTGGAGTGGGCCAGGGTCTATGGGAATTATTATGGTACTTCGCTTCGCCAGATTGAGGCCGCGCAATATGCGGGCCGCGACATTTTGCTCGATATCGACGTTCAGGGGCATCGCAAGGTGCGGCGCCGCCTGCCCGAAGCGGTCAGCATCTTTCTCCTTCCGCCTTCATACGGAGAACTGAGACGGCGGCTTATCCGGCGGCACTCGGACGCCCAGGACGCCATTGAAAAAAGGCTGGCCGCGGCGCGGGAAGAAATCCGGCACTGGGCGGAGTACGACTACGTGGTGGTGAACGACGATGTGCGGCAGGCCACCCGGTCGCTCCGCACGATTCTCGCCGCGGCGCACTTACGGCAGGAAAGCCAGCACGCCCGCATCCGGAAAATCTGCAAGACCTTTGGAGGATAAATGGAAATACCCCAGTCGATGGACAGCAAGTTCCGTTTTATTCTGGTCGCCGCCAAGCGCGCGCGGCAATTACAGGCCGGCGCGAACCCCCTTGTGCATAACCACGTCAAGAAGATCACCAAAGTAGCCATGGCGGAGATCGAGGCAGGCCTGGTTCCTTATGAGATGCCACGCGCGGCCGCCGGCGGAAAAGGCGAAGGAAAGAATTAACGAGTGTCATGCCGCTTGGCGACACCCGCAAAGCATGAAAAGACGGCCGGAAGGGCACGGCTTCAGCCGTGCCGCCGCGGGAGAGAGCTGGCCTTTTTACTTTTTTCCTGCCCTCTCCCTTAGGGAGAGGGTGGCGAGCGAAGCGAGCCAGGTGAGGGGTCCTGATCGAAATCCCCATGGCAGGCTGAGTGTTGGCTGCAACGCCTTTTCTTCCATCATCCTATCAGTACCGGGTTAAGTAGCTAAGACGTGTTCTCGAATCGAGTATCGCACCAGGGGCATCGGCCCGAGAGCCTAATTAAAAGGACCTGCAGCCGCTTCCTCGCCATCGGCAAAGTCACACCAGAAGTT